>WGBF01000249.1 GCA_015494485.1 bacterium
ACCATAAACTCACCCCCTGTCCCCCCTCTCTTCAGCCGAAGAGAGGGGGGAACTAAAGGAAATTGGTTACCACAGCATATGCAGGGGGTGAGTTTGAAATTGGGAGCGAGGAAATTCCTTCTTTCGCACCAGTGGTAACTGGAGCGTATCATTCTTGAGCGGAGCGAAGAATCTCAACCATTAAGTTGTTAGCTAATGTCCATCCGGAAAACCCGTTTCCTGACGGATCGTCAAAATTCATTTTAACATTCACAAAGAGCGCAAAGCGCTCACACAGGGGTAGCCTGGGGCGCAGCCCCAGGTAACTGAGCATTCAGTCCACACACCAAACCCTGAAAGGGCGAAACACCGTAACATTATACGGATAGGTTGTGTTATTTTTTATTTTGTAATTTAAAACCGTGTCGCTCTTTCAGAGCTTTAAACAAACTGGGCGGTCCCTTTATACCCAGGGCTTTGCCCCGGGCTACCTAAATGTGCCCCTTGTCCTTTAAAACGGTTCAACAATATTTTGTGAATATGAAATAAACAGACCGATCGCCAAGTGCTTACATAACGGCAAGCCGGGACGAAGTTCCTGGAATAATATACCCAAACATCATCGGGTTGAAATATCAATACGAAATAATAGATGGAAGATGTTCGGTTAAGAAATCCATCAAATTACAAACGAAAATGTTTTCCGAAATAGGATAGCTATCTGAATACGGGGTAATAATAAAATTCCGAGTGGTGTTTAAATCGGCGATGGAGATGGAGAAGCCTTTAGAGGCTTTTGGCGCGGATGTGTATTTTATTTCGATGCAGGCAAGGGGTTTGTTTCCATGAACAATCACCAGATCACTTTCTGCGCCGTTATGGGTACGGTAATAATATAATTCGAATTCCTCAGGAATATGTTGTTGAATTTGTTCAATCACATAACCTTCCCATGAATTCCCAATAATTATATTTCCCAACAATGCATCAAACCGAAAAATGCCGGTTAGATAATGCAACAGACCGCTATCCCTCAAATAGATTTTCGGCGATTTCACCAATCGTTTTTTAATATTCAAATAATACGGCTGTAACCGATTCACGATAAAAGCAGATTCCAGGAAATCAAGATAACGATTTACGGTTGGCACGGTGATACCCAGCGCATTCGCAAAGCTACTGGCATTCCATATCCCCCCGTGAAAATAGGCCAACATTGTCCAGAATCTACGCATTAACGTAGGGGAGACGGTTAAGCCCAGCATAGGTAAATCCCGTTCCAGATACGTTTGCACAAAATTGCGCATCCAGGTAATAAAATTTTCATCATCGGTAGCCAGAAGCGCGGGCGGAAAACCGCCCCGATGCCAATGGGTATTCATTTCAACCTCATGAGCAATTTCCGTTAAATTAAACGGTGAAAGCTGCTTGTAAACAATTCTTCCCGCCAGCGTTTCTGAACTTTGTTTAAGCAAATTGGGAGAAGCCGAACCCAATATCAGATACCGACCTGCCTGCCTGTCCTTATCGATTAACGCCCGAAGAACAGGAAAAAGGTGCGGCATTTGTTGAATTTCATCCAGTATAATGCATTTGTCAGAATAATGCTCTAAAAATAATTGGGGTTCACTCAGTTTACTCTGATCCTCAGGCAACTCCAGATCTAAATAAAGCGTATCCTTTTTAATAATTTTCATCAGGTATTTTGCCAGGGAGGTTTTTCCAACCTGTCGGGGTCCGATAATGCCTACTACAGGGAATGAATTCATTAGTTTGATTAATTCGTTGGTTATCATTCGCTGGATATACATCGCATCACCATCCATGAAATTTTAAATTAATACTTAAAATTTTCATGGATAAATTAGGTATAAAACTTTATAAAACCAAACGGCAATTTATGCATGAATGAGCTATAGGAAAAAGGCAGAACCCACTGTCCCGGTAGGGGGAAATGAGTGGGAGACTCTCATTTAATATTGTTTTTCAATTGTCCCTCCGGGATAAATTTTTGGGGGGAACACCATTTTTCCCATATTTCGAAAATATGGGCTTTGGGCATCCCATCGCTCCGCGATGGTGGCCAACTGGATCGTCAAAATTCATTATGACACTTTTAAACCACCACGGACGCGGGGTGCGCC
>WGBF01000250.1 GCA_015494485.1 bacterium
AATTTTACCGTTACCGATTCTCAAAGTAAATCGGCAACCTCCAATACGTTTACCATCAATGCCGGCGCCTTGAATCGATTAACGATCCGCAGTGACAATAACAATGGTGGCGTGGTGTTGTCCAATGTGGATAGTGTGATGACGGCCGATGATGCGTTGGTTCTGTATGCTGCCGGGTACGACCAGTATGGGAATTACATTGCAGATATTGATTCTGCGTCCTGGACGTCCACCGGCGGATTGCAGCCGGTTGTGAATGCCACCGGCCGACGCTTGATTTTTGAACCGACCACCAGTGAGGTTACCGGAAAGATAATGGTTGAAATTACCGGAAATGCCGCCATTCAAAAAGATTCTACCGGAACCATTACAGTAAATGACGGTGCATTGCGCTTTTTGTACATTCAGACCAGCAGTGCCGATGGAGGCCCGCAACTGGGAGATTCCACCATTGCTGCCGGGGATACCATTGTGGCGTACGCCGTGGGGTACGATGCGGATCAAAATTATATCGGGCTCATCAACAGCACCTGGACCGGAAAGCCCACAGCTATTGTCAAATTTGATGGCGGTGTCAGTTCATTTACCGGAACAACGGCCAATATTATTGGGGATAGTGCTGGCACCGGAACGGTTGAAATAACCAGTGTGAACAATTCAACTATTTCGGATGAATCCGGGGTAATTACGGTAAATGCCGGAACGGCCAGTTACATTGTCATTCGCGATGGCGCCAATGGGGGCGGGAACCGTTACGACCAGCAAACATTAACCATTACTACCGATACAACGCTTACCCTGTATGCTGCCCATTACGATGCCAATGGGAATTACGTGGGGGATTTGCCGGTAACCTGGGCCATTTCCAGCAGCGTGAATACCGTTCCTTCCGGAAGCAATGCGTATATTGTCTTTGAACCCCAGGTGGCTCCGGACAACTTTTTTATTTACACCACCTCAACTACCCTGACAAATGATTCAACCAACACTATTACCTTGAATACCGGCGCTTTAAATAAAATTGTTATTCAGGATGCATCCGGCAGTGGAGGAAATGAAATTGATACCCTCACCTTAATCGCCGGTCAAACCCAGAGTGTGGTAGCCAGCGGTTATGATGCCAAAGACAACTACATTGCGGACCAATCATCCAATTGGTCTGCTATACCGGATTCTATTGGAACCTTTTTAACGGCAAATCCCACTGCCACCAATACATTTAAGGCCCAAAAAGCAGGAAATACCGTTATCAAAGCAGTGTTGGCCTCGGGTTCCCTTTCGGATCAAACATCCACCATAACGGTGAAGCCCGGGGCTCCTTCAACACTAACCAAGGTAGCTGAAACGGATAGCCAGAACGCTTCGCCGGGAACGGTGGTACCCCGCGACTTGGAGGTAGTGGTAAAAGATGCCAATGGAAATGCAGTTCCAAATATCACTGTAACTTGGAATCCTGTTGGAGGGGGGGCGGTAAATCCGGCACAATCCCAGACCAATGCCAACGGCATTGCCAAAACCACATGGACACTTCATACTACCACAACGACCGATTCTGTGAAAGCCTATATTGCAGCCTATACCACCACACCGGATACGGTAACATTTTATGGGTTTCCCACCAGTACCAGTCCTGATACCCTGATCTATGCTTCTGCAACAACCGATAGCGGGGCTGTTCTGACTGCTTTGCAGGCATTTCGGGTGCGTGTGCTGGATAGCCTCAATAATCCGGTACCCAATACCAAGGTGAATTTCTCTGTAACCGATTGGCCGGATGGCGCCAGTGGGTACTCGCTTTCCGCGGATTCTGCATTTACGGATGCCAGCGGGTACGCCTCCACCACTCTGACTCTTGGAGACAAAGTCGGTAATTACCGCGTTAGCGCATTTGCCAATACAACGCCCGGACGGCTGGATTTTACCGGTGTGGCCGATCAACCGGCAGCTGCCAATGCGATTACCGTTGTAGCGGGTGATGCGCAAACCGATACCGTTGGACAGGCGTTGCCCACACCGGTTAAGGTTCAGGTGGTTGATGCTTACGGCAATGCCATTGCCAATTACACCGTGGTGTTTGAGCCCATTAACGGTGGGAGTGTCTCCCCGGCTTCCACTACTTCCGATGCAAACGGTTATGCCACCACCACATGGACGCTGGGCACGACCATCGGTACCTACAAACTGGTGGCGAAAAACACCGCCGGTACCATTGTTTCGGATACCTTGACAGCCACGGCCATTTCCGATGCCCCGGCGCAGCTTCAGTTAATCAGTATTCGGGACATTTCCAGCGATTCCGTTACGGTGCTGGCTACAGAGGCAACTCCGTTTGTTGTGAAAGTGAATGACCAATATGGAAACCGGGTTCAGGACCAGTCGGTATCGTTTGCGGTAAAAAGCGGTAGTAACGCGGTGCTCACGCGTTCCACAGCAACGGCCGATAGCAATGGCGAAGTGAGCAATTCCGTTAAAGTGGATCCAGATCAAGACTCCACGGTGGTGAATGCCTTTATCGCTGGTGTGGATACGCTACCCATTCATTTTTACAAGCTCCAGTATGTCAGCAATTCGTTGTCGCCGGATATTGTTCGACTGGGTGCCACGGAAAACTTCCAGATTCAGGTGCGCAATCCGGGACCCCGTGCGGTATTACTGGATACCACCAATAGCTATCTGACGTTTACGGATGGTACAATCACTATTTCTACCTACCTGTTACGTACCGATTCCATTCCAGGCGGCAATGCGCCCACTACCATTACGTATGACCCAGTTGTAATTGACAATCAACTGACGGTTGGACAATATACTCCCAAATTTGTCTTTGCCGGTCGGGGAACGGATACCCGGTTTCAGGGAAATCTGGAATCCGATCCCCAGGAGTTGCGGGTGTATACGGTGGAAATTGTAAGCGTAACCACCCCGGCAATTCAGGTGGAACGCGGCAATACCTTTGATGTAACCATGACGTTGCGGAATGCCGGGAACGTCACTGTTAACTTAGATACCGCCAATACCCGCGTAGTGCTTAAGGATGGGGGCCAGACCTATTTGTTGCCCTTCCAGTATTTGAATGTGGTAACGAGTCTGGGACCGGATCAAACCGCATCCATGCAGTACCGGTTGACGGTTCCCACCAATTTCCCGTTGGGGAGTTTTCAGGTAAATGGGTACATGAATGGTACCATCGTGGAAAATGGACAAAGTGTGTCCGACTCATCTGCAACAACACCGGATACCATTGATGTCATATCCGGGGCGTCGTTGGCTTATGTCAGCAATACCCTGAACCCGGTTCAGGTAACGCGTACCTTACCCTTTCAATTTCGCTTGAAATTGCAGAATTCCGGCCAGGCGGAGGTAACGCTGGATTCTTCCTTATCCTATATGGTGTTTGGTAGCGATACGTTTTATCTGGACCAGGACCAGGTAGTGAACGGAAATAGCACGGTAACGCTTACATTTCAAAACGATACCATTCGAAGTCTGGCTAGTGCGGCACGGTATCCGGCGACCTTAATTCTTCATGGGATGGAAGGCCAGGCCGAATTTCGGGATACGTTGCAAAATTTCGATAGCGTACGGGTACAAAATCCCGTGGCGTTAACCTACACCCTGTTCAACACGGATTCTACCCAGGCCAGTCAGGGAGAATCCGGGGTACCGCTTACCCTGACCATTGAAAATACCGCCACTCTGGGGGCCACTGCCGTCATTCAATCATTTACGGACATCATCATAAAATCCGCCGATACCGTATATACCACAGCGGTTAGCCCGGCAGCAGGGGATTTCCCCATTACCATCCCGGCGGGCAGTTCGCAGACGATTTCACTCCAGATGCGCTTTCATGATACCTTCCCCACAGGGGTTCAAAAATTATGGGGTTGGACATTCTACGCCGATTCCAATGCTAATCAACGGTTTTCGTATCAGGATTCCACCACGCAAATTGATTCCATCCGCATCTTGAAGAAGACGGATGTGCAGATTCTGGCGGTTCAGGTGGTGGGGAATGACACCGTGAGCCAGGGACAGAGCGGGGTAACCTTTGACATGATTGTGGAAAATACCGGGGAGGTGGCCGCTACCGTGGGGGCCGATAGTGCGTATCTGTCTTTCAATAACCAGCACACGCTGGAGAGCGTTACCCCCTTCTTGCCCACAATTATTGCCGCCGGTAGACGGGATACCCTGCAATTTAAGTACACCATCAATTCCAAAGCGGCTCTGGGTACCGACCCGGTTACCGGGCACCTGTTGTACCGGAATGCCCGGACACAGGCGCTAACATCCACCCAGTTAAGCAACGCCGATAGTATTTACATCGAGTCCGCTGCCGATACCAATTTGGTGACCATTAATTCGGTTACCGCGACCCGCTTTGAAGTAAACCGCGGGCAAACCAATATTGAAGCCCAGGTAAAACTTACCAATCTGGCCGAAGCCGATGCCCGCATCGATTCGTTGCACATTGTTTCTTCCAATGCCGGTATTCGTGATTCGTTGGCAACATCATTGGGTACGCTCCCCGGAAAAAGTTCAAAAGTGTATACGTTTTATCTGAGTGTTGCCAGTACGGCTGATACGGGTATTGCCGTGCTGGATGCCACCATGAAATTCACCGATTTGAATTCCGGGCAACAGTATGCGGATTCCGGTGCTGCTACCATTGACAGTCTGGATGTTCAGATTCCGGGCGCCCTGGAAGTAAAAGCCCTGGCGGTAAACAAAGATACGGTGAGCCGTGGACAGACCGGGGTCATTTTACAGGCTTTTGTGAAAAATACCGGTGAAGCCGACGTTACCGTAACGGATGCCACGCCAATTGTGTTCCCTTCCAGCACCGGATTTACCTTTACCCGCGTAGCGCCGGAGAATTTGCCCACCATTGCCGGAAATGACAGCGTGAAGTTTCTGTACCAATTTAACGTGGGTAATGATGCCACACTGGGTGTGGATACGCTGAACCTACAGGTTACCGGTCAGGACAACAACGACAGTCGTACGATTGGGCCGGTGGAGTCCTCAACACCGCAGACGTTGCTGGTACAAACGGCGGGTTCGCTGGTTATCGATAGTGTGCGGACGTTAACCACCACGGCTTCGGTGGGACAAACCGGTATCCCCATGCGGGTCTATTTCCGCAATCCCGGCCAGGCCCTGGTGGATGTGTCTGATGTGAACCTCTACTTTAATGGCAGCCAGGATGGTTTCTTCCAGCAATTGGATTCTCTGGCTGCAGACCCCTTCACGGGAAGCAATATTGCCTACTTTACGGTGGAAGTCCTGAACAGTACGGCCAGTGGCACCTATTCTTTAACCGCCACTGTCACCGGTCAGGAAACCAATCTTGAAACCACCGTCAGCGATAGTTCCGTGGCCAGTGAAGGCAACACCTTGACTGTTACCACTCCGGCTACTTTAAACCTTCTTTCGGTGAATGCCCGAAGCGCCACGTTTGATTTTGATTCGGTATCCATCGGTTCCCGGGGCGTTCCTGTGAAAGTACGCGTTAAGAATTCCGGCGAGGCCCCGTTGTTGCTGGATTCCCTGCGCCTGCAATTTTCCGGTGGAATTTTTAGCGGAACGGATACCGTATTCTCTCCGGCACTGGAAATTGCGGCTGGTGGGGAAACGGTGGTCAACTTCTCCGTTACTGTGGATAATAATAATACCTCCCAGCGGGTAACGCTTAATGCCTGGGGGAGTGGCCGGGATAAGAATTCGAATGCCCGCACCACAGATTCGGGAGCGGATACCACCGATTCCTGGCAAATGGTTACACCGGCTGATTTTGTCTACCAGAGTATTTCGCCATCCCAGGTGAGTAATGGCCAGGTGGTGGCATTTACGGTCACCCTTCAAAATGCTGGTGAAGCCAATACCCTGCTTCAGGCAGACAGCACCGCATTGATTTTTGGCACGGAAGTATTCCAGTTGGCGGCAGATACCCGGGTAAACGGAAACAGCACCCGGAACCTGCAATTCGTTGCGGGTACCATCAATTTACCGGTGGGTACCAACAACGGTACGCTGGAAATCCGGAATTACCACGAAAACGGATTTAGCAAATCCACCAGCATTTCACCAATTCCCATTACGGTGTACGATTCCGCCAAGGTAGACATTCAACAAATCAGTGCCGCAGACACCGTTTCGCAGGACCAGACCTTTGCCATCACTGTTACGGTCTTCAACAACGGTGCCAACAATGCGGATGGACTTGTGGACTCTTTGGTCATCCCGGAATTTGGGATTCACCGGTATGTTGGGGAGACGGTGAGTGCCAATACCTCCCTGGTTCTGCCAACGGTGAGTACCGTGTTAGATACTTCGTATTCCGGAACCGTTCCCTATACAGTTCAGGTGAAATGGCGGGATGTGAATATAAATCGCCCGAATACCACGGATTCCCTCCGCCAGGTGGTGGTGCTGAAAAAAGCCGCTTTTGACATCGTCAATGTGGTACGTCCGGATACGGTGCTTACGGGGCAAACGGTAGATTCTGTTCGGGTGGATGTGACAAATACCGGGGAGTCCTGGGCGGTAATTACCAAAGAAGAGTTTTTCGAAGAAATTGGTGTCTACACTATTACCGCGCAACACAGCATTACCGCTATTGCGCCGGGAGATACCGCCCGGTTGTATTACCAGTTTGTGGTTGATTCCAATTCCGCCACGGGTGTGGACTCCGTGGACTATCGCATCACAGGTAAGGATTCTTTGAGTCAATTGGATATTGTTCGTCAGAAAACGCCTGCTTTTTCCTGGCAGATTCTGTCAGCGCCCACATTGTCCATTGCATCCGTTTCCCCTGCCCAAAGTTTCGTCAGCCGGGGGCAAAGCGGTATTCCGGTGGAAACGGTCATTCGCAATGGGGGCGGAACAGCGGTTCGGTTGGACACCGTGCGCTTAACATTTACCAATGGCGATTCCAATTACTCCGGATTTGTTCGATCCGGGGTGGGTAAAGTTGTTGCACCCGGGGATACCGCCGTTGTTGTGGTGTATCCGTCGGTTTCTACCACTGCAACCCTGGGTACGGACGTCCTGGGAGCTGTGGTGGTCGGCCGCGAAACGGTGAACAGCACAACCGTTTCTGCCAGTGGGGCAGATAGTCCCGGAAGCTGGACGGTTCAACAACGTCCGCAGTTGCAATACAATTCGTTTGCCGTGAATACCGATACCGCCAGCACCGGACAGACGGAAATTCTGGTAACCCTGGAACTTCAGAACGGGGACGGTTCCACGCCCACTGCAGAAGCACGGGTAGATAGTGTGGTTCTGCTTGCAAACAACATTGCCCATGACTCGGCGAATTTCCGGATTGAACAATTGTTTACCACGCCTTTTACGTTGAGCAACGGAGAAAAAACCACCCTGACGTACAAACTGGCAGTTCAGGATACCGCCCGGAGCAACACGTACACATTTCGGGCAGTGACGTATTATCAGGACAGGAATGATAATCAGGCCAACTCGTTTGAAGACCTGACAGCAACAGATGACCTGACGGTGGTACAAAAAGCCCGCTTGAACCTGACCACATTAACCATTACGCCCGATACCGCTGCCGTTGGCCAGGAAGGTGTGGAGTACCGCTTTACTGTAACCAATACGGGCGAAGCAGCGGCGGACATTTTGAGCAACACGCTGGATTTTTATGTGAATGATCAATTCACGGCAACGTTGACCAGCCCGTCCTTGCCGTATCGGTTAAGCGGTGGCCAATCGGTGGATCTGATTTATGATGTAAACGTCCCCAATACCATTTCGTTGGCTCAATATCAGGATACCCTTATTTACACCGGCGCTACGGTTCGGGGCCAGGATGTTTATTCCGAAGTATCCCTGCAGCATCAGGCGGATTCCCTGAATTTCCTGACGGTGGTGAATCCCCCTGATAATGAGTTTGTGGAACTGGGCCCCAAAACCATTTTTGACAGCGGGGATACCGTGGCGTTTACGGTTACGGTCACCAATATTGGCGGTAGCGTGGTGTATTTAAACAGCAATACCACGCTGGAAATACCCTCTGAGCCCGTTATGAGCACACCGATTGACACGGTGCTGTCGGATATGGTCATTGCACCGGCAGAAACCACCACGTTGGTTTTTCAGCCGCTGGTGCTTACTCAAACGGGAGAATATGTGCCGGTGGCCAAATTGCGGGGAACTGCCAACGCAGTAGCCTATGCGGAAGATATTAAAACAGCTGTGATTAATATTGGTGGAAATGTTTCCATTACCGAGGTGCAAACCACACCCGATGAAGTGGTCCCCGGACAAAAAGATGTAAATGTGTACGTTCGGGTAACCAATGCCGGGCCACCGTTACAAATCGATTCCGCCGGCACAAAGCTGGACTTTCGGTATGTGGATACCGGAGAAATTTTCTTCCCGCCAAACCGCCGTGTGGATGGGCTGGACAGTCTCCAGACCACCCCGGACGGCACCTTCGAAACGTTGCACTGGTTATTTGATGTGCCCGATGATGCCCGCACCGGTCGGGTAACGGTAAAAGCCATTATCAGCTTCAATAACGGAACGCTGGTAAAAACGTCCATTTTACCGGATACGTTTCTGATAAAATCCGGGGTTTTGCTATCTTATAAAAACAACAGTATCGATCCCGACAGCGTGGTACCCGGTGAACCGGTGTCCTTTACGGTTGTCATCGATAACAGCGGCAACACGGATTTAATTGTCAATCCGGACAGTTCCTACTTAACCTTTACCGATGGCACCAACGTATTCCGGGCCAATGTGGATGGAAATATTACCATTCGTGGTACCAGCACCACTACCCCCCGTTCCAATACGGTGCCGTTTGTGGCGGATACCATTCCGGAACAAATGCAAAGCGATCGCCTGTATCCCATTACCATTGTCATGCACGGGCTTCTTCCCAACGATCAGCCCTTTGAAGGAGATACATTGACAGCCAATGACCAGCTGACGGTACTTCCGGCTGCACTGGTCATGGTAGATTCCATTGATATCGTTCCCGCAACCGTAACCCGTGGCCAGAGTTTTGTGGAAATTCGGTATTACCTGCGAAATGCCGGAAAATCTCCGGCGCAGGTCAATCTGCTCACCAGTACGTTTCAGGATTCTTCCGGGAATGATGTAAGCGACGAATGGATTACCGTGTACAATTCCCGCAATATGCCGTTCCAGATTGGCGCATCGGATACCGCCCGGTTTGTGCGGCGCTTTAATGTTTCCGAAAACGCTACGCTGGGGAATGTTTACGCCGGATTGACAGGGAATTTCAATGATGTTCGGAAACCAGGGCAGGAGGTGGCGGTGGTTTCCGGCGTACGGGATTCGGTCCGCGTGCTGCGATTTTCCGATGTGTTTATCCGGGAACTGGCCCTTATCAATGCCCCCAATGCGCCTTACGTAAATTATGGACAGTTGGCAGCATTGCGGGTTACGCTGGCCAATGACGGGGATGATACCCTTTCCAGTGTGTACCTGCGTATTATGAAGGGGGATTCTGTTTTTCTGCGGGATACATTGCAGACCCTGCTGCCCAATCGGGATACGGAGGTGAGTTACCCCTTTACGGCTGATAGCACCAGCGAAACGTTAATCTTCCGCGCCTTTATCGACAGTGCCTTTTCCGGCATTTCGGGAGAAAAGGTCGTTATTCAACAGCCGGAAGATAATGTGGAAAGTGTGGTGGTGCAGGCGCCCAGTAAGCTGCAACTGGTGGCAACTGCCAGCGACAGTTCGCTATCCCTGAACCAGGTGTTTGCTATCCGTTATCAAATTGACCGTCAGGGTGAAAGCGATTGGGGCAGTGGGTCGGTCGTGATTCGGTTGCCATCCAATTATGAATTAACGGCGGAAACACCCGATTCGGTACAAGCCATTGCAATGGCAGATGCCGCCGGTTTCTGGAAAGTACGGGCCGTGGGACTCACATCGAATGTGGTAAATGATAGCATTCACGTCGCCTTTAAAACTGTGCCCCAGGATTTGAATACCCAGAGTCCGGTGGCATTGACCAACGCAGAAACAGCGGTTCCGGTGCGAACCGATTCCTCCGCCGCCATTCTGGCCTATGTTTCCATTGCCTCTCCCGCCGGGGCGCAGGATGGCATATTATCCGCGGGACAACGGTTTGTGGTTCGGGATTCCGTCCTCTTTCTGGGCCAGATTGCCCCGGAAGGGAAATCGGCGGAACTCATCGTACCGGATGGGTATGCGGTAGAAGGGGCGTCTGTAGTGAACATCAGCGGAAGCGGAACCCTCCGTATTGTGGAATGGACGGTGGTTGCGCCTGGAGTGGTTCGGGCCTCCGATACATTGCGGGTTATCAACCGGGGTCGGGATGAAAATACCTTGGAAGAACGGTCTTCCGAAGAAATTTTGATTGTGCAGGTGGTGGACGCAGCCAAACTGCAACTCCGTGCTGCCATTATTGCCCCGGAAGGCGCAAAAGACGGCGAGCTGTCCACCGGTCAAAAATTTGAATTGAATGTTCAAACGACCAACGTAGGAACCGCCTCACTGGCAGCAGGGAGTAACAACACCATTCGTATTACCTTACCGCAAGGGTATTCATTCTGGGGCGATACCCTTGGCTCCAGACAAATAATGCTGGGTATTGGGGATACGACCCTGGCTGTCAGGGCCCCGGACAATCCGGTAAGCCTGAAAAACATTACCCTACAGGTGGTTTCACCGGCAGAGGATGAAAATACCGGTCAGCCGGTGGCGTTTGAGAATGAAGCCGTTTCCGTAACAGTTCGCACGGTACGGAACGCCTTGTTGCGAACCACCCTTTCCGGGGATACGACCCTTTCCGTGGGGCAAACCGGCTTACTGGTGGTGCGGGTGGAAAATGCAGGTGATGCTGCAGTTGTCCCCGATTCCGTGAAAATTAAAGTGACTTCCGGCAGCGGGGTGGCAATTAACGGGGCAACCTTCGCCTATGTGAAACTGGATGAAGAAAGCAAGAGCGGCAGTGCTGTTTTTGCCTTTCAGGGAATTCAGGATGTTGCGGCCGATTCCTTCGCTGTTACCATCATCGATAGTGCTGCACAGGATGCCAATAACAATTATCCGGATACGCTGGTGCAACGGGAAACGCCTGTGACGTACTGGAAATACCGCGTGGAGCCCCATGGTGCCATTCAGGCAACGCTGGGTATTGACAAACCCGTTGGGGCGCAGGATTCCGTGGTCTCCACCGGCCAGGTATTTACATTGAAGGGCGACATCGTATTTGAAGGCAGTGTGGCACCGGAAGACCGGCGGGTCGCGCTGGTATTTGACCCGACCAGCGGTTTTCAACTGCTGAGCGACAGTCTGGTTATTCTGGATAACAACAGCAATACCGTGTCGGTATTCTGGAATATTCTGGCGCCGCAGGATGTTGCCCAGACCGCGGCCAGTGCTCCGCGCCGTGCACCAAAGAAATTACCAAATGCCAATCTGCCGGAAAAGAAAGCGCCGCCGAAAAAAGCCTTCAACGAAAGGGAACCGGCGGGTGACCCGTTCCAGAGCGAAAAAGAAATGCAACCCAAACGCCTGAGTGCCGGCACTGTGGCAACGCCCAGCGCACCGGTACAGTTGACCACAACGTCGTTTTCCATTGAAGTGCAGGCCCGGGAAAAGAACACTGGCGAATCCCTGCGGGTAACCAGTAATGCCATTCCCATTACACCGCAGCGTTCGGCACAACTGAAAATTGTTGCCTTAACACCAGAAGTGCGTGTCGGGCGCTCCCAGGAATTTAGGATCGCCGTTGAGGTGCAAAATACCGGCGAAGCAGGTACTTCCGGCAATGGGGTATTGCAACTGGAGCCCGGCTTCATGAAGCTTGCCCATGGGGAAAGCGTAGAAAAGTCATTCACTCTGGAGAACCAGAAATCGGTAGTGGTCTCCTGGAATCTGGTGGCACCCGATTCCAATGTCAGCCAATTGATGCGCGTCTTCTTTAAAACAGTTCCGGCAGATGAGAATACCGGAGAAGCGGCTGCGCTGCATCCGGACAGTAATCAGGTGTTTATTGATGTGAACATGACGCCCAAGCGCCTGTTTGTCTCCAAATTGACGGATATTGTACCGGGTGCCAATTATCGTCAGGGAGAGACCAATGTAGGGGTTTTGGGGATTGCGCTGGCCAATCCTCAGGTGGAAGATACCTTGTATGTACGGAAGATTCTGGTTTCTGCCCGTAATCCCCAGGCAGATGGTGCCCTGTATCCGGACCCGTTCAATATATTCAGCCGGATAAAAGTCATGAGCCGCCAATACTTTGAGGCCTTGCAAAAGCAAAAGGGCCTTTCCATTGCCGATGTGTTTGCCAATGTCCCGGTAACCGATACCACCGGCAATCCCATTTCGGTGCCGTTTAATTTAAATGAGGATGTAATTTTACCCGGAGAAAAGCACGAACTTGTTATTGTGGTGGATATTTCGCCCGATGCCCCCAATCGCAATTTTGTGGTGGCACTGGACGGGGTCTTTGCCTTTCAGAAAGTCGGGAATGATTATTTTGCGGTGGATGTCACCGATTCCATCGGGAATCCGCTGGATACCTTGAAAAACCAGGTGGCTTCTGTGCCGTTAACCACTATTCCTTCCGACCCGGAAAAGGCGTTTGGGAATTATCCCAATCCGTTCGGGTACAATGTACCGGTAACGAAATTCGTGTTCTATATGGAAGATGCCGGAGATGCGGAGCTTCGGATTTATACTTTACTGGGTGAACTGGTGTGGAAACAGGAATTAAAGGGATTGGCGCGTGGCCTCTACGATGGCCGTATTCAGTGGAATGGCCGGAATGAACGAGGGCACGAAGTACTCAACGGGGTATATTTAGCCATCTTACGGGTGCGGTATCAAAATGGCCAGACAAAAACATTTAAAACAAAAGTTGCCTATATAAAATGAAAACGTTACGCCAACATTGGAAACGCATTAGTGTCGGAATATTGGCCCTGAGTCTTATGTGGGGATGGGCGCCTCCGGTTCAGGCCCAATCCGGGTCCGCCGGAACCACCAGTTTAATGAACATTGGTGCCAGTGCGCGGGCATTGGGGATGGGCCGGGCGTATGTGGCCCTGGCAGATGAACCCGCTGCCGTGTACTGGAATCCGGCAGCACTGGATATTATCCCCCGAATTAGTTTTGCCCTGTTTCATGCCCCCTTGTACGAAGGGGCACTGTATGATTTTATTGGATTTGTGTACCCCACCCTGCAATTTGGGACCATTGGCATTGGGTACGCCCGCATTGGCGTGGGGGACATCCCGGTGGTGGATGAGTTCAATTCCCGCATGGGGAGTTCATCCTTTATTACCAGTGAACTGTACATCGGGTATGGAAAAAAGTTACCGTACAACCTCAGTGCCGGCGTTACCTTTAAAGTGGACCAGGAACAGTTTACATATTTGAATTTTGTAACCCGCGGCATTGGCCTGGATATCGGGCTGCTGTATTCCAGTCCGTTTGACAATACATTGCTACGCAATGTGAATATTGGGTTTACATTGCAAAACATCATTCCGCCGGAATTAAAGCTGGGGGTGCGGCAGGAGCAGCTTCCCCGGCAATTTCGCATTGGCTTCATGAAGCTGATTCCTGTCGGCTTAAGCGGGAAGGTCCGCATTACCCTGGATTATGCCCAATCGCAGTTTGAACCGGGACGGATTCATGTGGGTACGGAATATCAATTTCGGGATCTGGGAACACTCCGCATCGGTTTTGATCGCAACAATGTTTCCGTTGGCGCCGGCATTAAATACCGCTTTATGGAGATTGATTATTCCTTTGGAAATTTGAGCTATCAGGGCGATTGGCCCATTTTGCACCGATTTGCCCTGCGGTTTAATATTGGGAAGTCCCGGGAAGAGCTTATCCGTATTGCGGAAGAGCGCCGTAAGCAACGGGAACGGGAATTGGTGGAAATGACCAAGGAAGAGGAGCGCCGCCGCTTTATTGAAACCCACCTGCAACTGGGCCAAAAACTGTTGAAGGAACATAAGTATTTCGATGCGGCTACGGAATTTCAAATGGTTATTTCCGAAGATCCCTTTAACAAAACGGCCAAGGCGTTACTGGATAGCGCCAATACACTCATCCAGCAGGAACTGGAAAAACGGCAGGAACAATTAATTGCCCAGGCGGTGGACAAGGAACTGGCCAAAGAGAACAAACGTTTTGTCCAGCTTCATTTTGAAAAAGGGAATTTGTATCTGCAGCAAAAGCGGTTCACCGAAGCGTTAATGGAATTTAACCTGGCACTGGAACGTTCCCCCAACGATCCCATTATTTTACAGGCCATTCGAACCACCAAGCGCCGTTTGAATGCGGAAGTCCGGCGTTTGCTGGTTCAGGCACGGAATGAATACAATAACGGCAATACGGCGGAGGCCCTGCGGCTATTAAGCGAAGCGCTGGTTTTGAGTCCGGAAGATAAGCAATTAAAGAAAGAAGTGGATGCGCTGGCCAATCGGATTAAGGTGCAGCAGTATATTCAGCAGGCGTTGCAATTGTACGATCAGGGCCAGTACGAACAGGCCCTTGCTCTGTTTGAAGAAGCCCTGCAACTGGATCCGGCCAACGAAGTACTGCGGCGCTATGTGGAACGCACCCGCCTGGGATTAGGGAAAGGATCTCAGGAACTGGATCCGGAGGCTGAGCGTCAATATTTTGCTGCCACGGATTTATTCCTGGCAGGCAAATATGAAGAGGCGCTGAAAATTTGGCGTGAAATTGCCAAAAAATATCCCTATAATCAAAAGGTTCAGGATGCCATTAAAAAAGCCGAAGATTTGTTACGGCGAACGCAGCAACAGCAGTAAGTTGTTGTAAAATAAAAATGTTGAGTGATTGAAAGTCCAAAATGTTTAAAAACGTTTCAAAAGAAGAAATTCAAATTCCCGCGCAGATGTCGTATTTGAAAGACGTGCGGGAGTTCATTGAACGCATCGGGCGAAAATACAAATTTTCCGATAAGATTATCAATTCCTTTAAGCTGGTTATTGACGAAGCCTGCACCAATATTATTCGCCACGGGTATCGGGATATTAAAAACGGCAAAATTACCATCCGCGCCATTATCCGCCGCCGTAGCCTGACCATGGTCATCATTGACCAGGGAATCAGCTTCGATCCGCGCCAGGTGAGCAATCCGGATCTTAAAAAATACGTTCAGATTGGCAAAAAGGGTGGGCTGGGCATCTTCATGATGCGCAAGTTGATGGATGATATTAAATACAACGTGACCAGCCATGGCAATGAGCTGCGGCTTACCAAAGTGCGGGATGCGGTGGAAGAAAACTGGTTTCTGGATTTCTGGGATTCGCTGACCCTGCGGGTGAAGTTTATTGCTATTTCCTACATCATATTAACCCTGTTCATGATTGGCGCCTATTTTGTATTCGGGCGCAATATTCATGAGAATATTGAACAAATTGTGTACAAGACCGGTGTTGCCCTGGCCCAGAATCTGGCGGAAGTCTCTTACGATCCGCTGAATACCGCTCTGGAAGGCGGCACGGACTTGCCCCTCTTTCAAAATGCAAAATCGGTGAAGGAAAGTCGCCCGGAATTGATTGACGAAGTCTGGATTATTTCTGCCGACTCCGTATTGCTGGCATCGTACCCCATTTACCCGGACTCCATTGGCAAACCCATTAACTGGGTCAAAGGCACGCGGGTGGCCTACGATTCCGAAACGGAAATCTTTAAAACCGTTGAAGGCGAAAAGGAACGTGTGCTTATCGCCTCACCCATTATGCTGAAGGGAATCAATGTGCATCCCCTGGGATATGCTGTCATTACGGTGAATGAAAATTACATCAGTGCATTGGCCAGAAAAGAGCGTCGGAATTTAATTATTAATCTCATCATCTTTTTGCTGGCCGGCTATGCAGGAATATTCGTGCTGGTCACCTTAATTACCCATCCGTTTCATAAACTGGCGGAATGGGTACGCCAGGTGGGGCAGGGCGTGGTGGATGAAGATGAAATTGACATCGATGCCGGGGACGAACTGGGTGAAATTGCCCAGGCCTTTAATGAAATGACATCGAAGTTCCGGGAAGCTCAGATCAATCTTGTGGAACAGCAGCGTCTGCAAAAGGAATTGCAAGTAGCGCAGGAAATTCAGCAAATGCTGTTACCAGATGACTTTCCTGAGGTTGTCGGCTTTGATATTGCATCCTATTACCAGGCGGCCAAAGAAGTGGGTGGTGACCTGTTCGACTTTGTGGAAGTGGATGAGCACAGCATTGGCATTTGTGTGGCGGACGTTTCCGGTAAAGGGGTTCCCGGTTCTCTGGTAATGACCATGATTCGCACAGCACTCCGTCTGGAGGCCCGCGGCAATAAAAATCCTGCCGATGTGCTCACGCGGGTCAATGCCTTTGTGACGGACGATATCAAGAAGGGCATGTTCGTTACAATGTTTTATGTAATCCTGGATTCCCGGGAACGAATGGTTTCCTATGCCAGTGCGGGTCATAATCCTATGATTTTGTATCGGGGCAAGACCAAAGAAACATTTTACCTCAATCCATCCGGGTTTCCGGTAGGGATTACATTGCCGGATATCCGATTGTTCGGTGAAAAGATTCAGGCAGATAAAATACGGCTCCATCCGGATGATATTCTGGTGCTCTACACGGATGGGATCACCGAGGCGATGAATGCCAAACGGGAACTGTTCGGGGAGGAACGGTTTTTGGCCGCTATCCGCAAATACGGCCATCTGGATGTGGTGGAGTTTGTGAAGGCCATTAAAAACGAAATTCTCCGGTTTACCGGGGGGTTCGAGCAAAATGATGACATTACCCTGGTGGCCATTAAGGAAAATATGGCAGCCGTGGATGTGAAGCTAAATATCTTTCGGGAACTGTTTGAAGGTCGGGGTGCCCGAAACGGCGAAACCATTGCCGAAGCATGTCGTAAAGTTGGAATATCGCCGTCCACGTATTATCGCTATAAACGGCTGTACGAAGAAGGCGGCTACGAATACCTGCGGGAGATGCTGCACGGATATACCAATGTGGGGCAAAAACACCTGAGCATCGAAGTGAAAACCAAAATTTATGACATTATCCGTGAGCATCCGGAATATGGCCCCAAAAAAATCAGTGACTTGTTAAATACGGAAAAGTATGGTTTCACCAAAGTGTCGCCCAAATTAATTTATGAGGAATTAAAGCGCGCCAAACTCAATACCAAAGCCCAGCGGGTGGCATTTGTAAAACGGGGAGGAAAACAACGACTTAAACCGCCAGGAACGCCTCTTTTAACATTAGACGGGGAAGTGTTGGTGGGCTTTCGCAGTGAAGAATTAAGTGATAACCTGTTGAACTTTGTCCCGAACGTGTCAGCGGCGCACAAATCCAAGGAAAAAATATTGCATGTAAAGGGGAAGCGATTGCCCGCTTTTCAGGATGAGGAGGAGACGGCAGAACCAGATCATGAAGAAGCGGGAGACAAGGAAAACCCTGTTGAAGAAGCATCCA
>WGBF01000251.1 GCA_015494485.1 bacterium
TCTTTAAACTGAGCAGCCGCACCAAAATACAGAACGTAGGGGATGTGCAACACACTGGCGATGGGCAGCACCGTAAGCAAGGCTTGTTGTTGAAAACACCCGCAAATGGTAGATAGAAAACGCCATTCAGCGCCCATTTTTAATAGGTAGAGAAGAAGCCAGGGAGTAAACGGAAGGGGGGTAAACATGGCCAGCACAGGCCCGATAAAAAGCAGCAGGTTCATGAGGTAAAATGTGGTCAGAATGGCCACCAGGGGTTTGGGATAGAGGAATCCTTTGGAAGCAAATCGTAAACGCTGAAAATAAAATTGCCGGAAACTGGCCGGCGGGTCGTTCCAGACCACGGCATCAGGATGGGCGGCAAAGGCAAACTGCCACCGGGTATGGCGCCGAACGTGCTGCACGAACAGGTCGTCATCCCCGGAAGGAATAGCGCGAAATTTTCCATATCCGTCAACTTGCTGAAACACCGCTTTGCGGTAAGCCAGATTGGTTCCAATAGCCGTAGCGGGCTGCTGGAATCCGGTTGTAGCCATGGCAATGGCCGCATTGGAGCAGTATTCCAATGCCAGAATTCGATACCACCAGGCGTGAAACGGGGGCTCCGTGCGATAGGGGGCATATCCCAGTACTACTCCCACCTCCGGCGTGAAGTAAGCGACCATCTGTTTAACCCACCGGGGGAGCGGACGTCCGTCAGCATCCGTTTGCAAAATAATGTCCCCCGTTGCCTGTTGCACCGCCTGCTGAAGGGCATATTTCTTGGGAGCAAAATCCGGGGGCGTTTCCACAATTCGAAGGACACGTATTCGCGGATCGCGTTGCGCCCATTGCTGCAGCATTGCATGGGTGTTATCCGTGGAACGGTCATCCACCAAAATAAATTCCAGGCGGTCTGTGGGATACTCCTGATTCAACAGCGCCCGGAGCAACCCGTCCACATTCCGGGCTTCGTTGTGCAAACTAACCACCACGGTTACCCGGGGGAGGGGAGTGGTTTCATTGAAAGCCATAGGCCGGGGCAGTAAGGCAAATCCGCGCCGCAAGTACAACAGACCTGCAGCATACAGTACCACCAATATGCCTGTCACCAACCAGAAGCTCATACCTGCCGTTGCCCTTTCTTTTGCGAAAGAAATTAACCAAAATCCACCCGGAAACCAGAAGAAATAAAAAGATTGGAATCTTAAATTCCATTTCGGAGTAAATACAACTTCAGGTATTTGGTTTTAACCTGGAATACTTGTAAATTGAAAATAATTAAACGTAAGGAGGTACATATATGGAATCACCCTATTATTCGGCAGCTGCAATTCCCAAAGCAGTGGAAAATGTGCTGTTGCGATCGGTCTATAACTGGATGGCACTGGGGTTGTTTATTTCGGCGTTTACCGCATTTATTACCACACAAAGCCCGTTTTTGTTAAATCTCATTTATGGGAATTCCGTTGTCATCTGGATATTGCTGATTGGTGAACTGGGGTTGGTTATCGGATTATCCGGGGCAATCAATCGATTATCTGCCGCCACCGCATCGGGATTATTCTTATTGTTTTCCTTTTTAAACGGTTTAACCCTGTCGTCCATTTTGTTGATTTATACCGCCAGTTCCGTGTTTCAAACCTTCCTGGTTACCAGTTTGATGTTCGGCGCCATGAGCGCGTATGGGTATTTCACCAAAGCGGATTTAACCTCCTGGGGGCGGTATCTGTTCATGGGGCTTATTGGAATTATTATTGCCAGTGTCGTTAACATTTTTCTGGCAAATTCCACCATGGATTGGATTATCAGTTTTATTGGAGTGGTGATTTTTACCGGTCTGGCGGCTTATGATACCCAGAAGATTAAGCGCCTGGGTGAACAGTTAATTGGTGCCGATGGGGAACAGGTGGGTAAAGCGGCCATTTTAGGGGCGCTGGCGTTGTATCTGGATTTTGTGAACCTGTTCCTGATGTTGCTCCGGTTTATGGGGCAGCGCCGCGACTAATTTTACCTGTGCACTGAAGTTTGAAAAAGCATTTGACACCGGCAGCTTAAAAACGTAAATTTTGCCGCTAATTAAGGGAAATGAAGACGTTAAAAGAGGTGAAGTAATTTATGGCGCATCATAAATCGGCAATTAAGCGCATTCGGCAAAACGAAAAACGGCGTTTACGCAACAAAGCGTACAAGACCCGGATGAAAACCTTCATTAAGAAGGTACGGAGTGCTGAAAGTTACGATGAAGCGTTACAGCGGTTGAAAGAGGCGTATTCCGTGATTGACAAACTGGTTGAAAAGGGGATCATTAAAAGAAATACCGCCGCGAACAAAAAATCGCGGTTGGCCCGGTTTGTGAATTCGTTGAGCAAGTAAATATTGCTTTTTCCCTCCTCAACCCGAAAGAAGCCGCACGTAATGTTTCCCTCCATGCGTGCGGCTTCTTTAATTTTTTTTAAAGAATTGCTTTCATTTCATTGCAACTCACTTGGCCGTATTGACTGTGCAGTAAGAAGAACCGCCTGTTCCCATGATATTCGGGGTTTTGGGTGTTCCGGATGGTCTTCTGAAATGGTTACGGTGTAAGCCAATGGTGTGTAAAGAGTAGCACCGGGAAATTACCCTGCGGATAATAGCAGTGAACCGTTCACGTAAAATAAAAACCGCGCCGCCGTTGGTGTTCAGCAGGCGCGGTTTTAAACCGTGTATTATGAATTGGCGTTGAGTCTGGCGTATTAGGGAGCTTCGGTGGTTTGCTCCATCACTTCCACCGGTTTGTGGTGCACCACCCCTTGTACATTGAGTTCACCGCGGGCCATTTCAACGGTGGTGACCTTTTTGGCTTTTAAGTATTCCTGCAAAGCCTTGGTCGCCACCCAGGGATCCACGGTATCACCGCAGGTAAACACGTCCACGGCGGCATAACCGTATTCCGGCCAGGTATGTATGGCAAGATGAGATTCCGCAATAACGACCACGCCACTGACCCCATGAGGATTAAAGGTGTGGAACGTGGACGTCACAATGGTGGCACCACATTCTATGGCGGCCCGCTTCATGTACATTTCAATGCGATCCCGGTCATTGAGGATTTCCGGATCACATTCGAAAAACTCGGCTAAAATGTGTCGTCCCAATGCGTTCAATGCTTGGTCCTCCCCGGTTTAATAGTTCACAATTAAAATCTCTGCACTACGTTGCGTTAAATTCCTGATGATTAAGCGATTATCGAAAAAAACGTAAAAACAATCGCCCCGCGTAATTTTGCGGGTTTCTTCGTCCACGGTTACTTCTACCCGGCCTTTGATGACAAAACCAAACCCTTCGTCTTCTTCAAACGTAGTGTCGAAGGTTTTGCCGGGCTGCAATGTCAAAATTTCCGGTTCCATTTCCAGGTATTTTAACCGTGGAATTAAGTTTTCCACGGAATAATCGCTGGTTTTAATTTCCAGAATCCGTTCTTTCTTGGTAAAAATGTTGTGTTCCCGTTCCTCCAGGTCACTGAAAAACTTTGCCAGGTCAACACCCAGCACATCCAGAATTTGCTTTAACGTTGTCACAGAGGGAACCGTCTTGTCCCGCTCCAGCTGGGAAATAAAGCCTTTCGTCAAATCGGCTTTATCGGCCACCTCTTCAATGGTTAATCCCCGGAGTTTCCGGAGTCGACGCAATTTCGGTCCCAGCTTCAATGTTCCCTCAATAGTTTTCTATTATAAACAAAAGTTTTATAAAAAGCGCACAAATATAATTGCCGGATTCGCTTTTGTCAATCCCTTTTGAAAACTTTTTGTTTATTATTTTAAACAAAACTCGTGTTC
>WGBF01000252.1 GCA_015494485.1 bacterium
GAAAAAGGTGTAGCAAGTCCAGGGTTGCCGCCACTACCCCCACAAACCCAATGGAAACCGTGGAGAAACAGGTGGCAATAATGGTAACATCCCGCCGGGAATACCCTCCCCGCCGAAAAACAGTCCGGGTAATGTACAGCCCCACCGAATACGACCCCACCCAGGATGCCAAGGCATCCAGAGCCGCCCGCCCCGGTAAACGGAAGAGAGGTTTCATCAACGGGCGCGCCAGCACCCCCATAAATTCCATGCCCCCGTATTGCACAAACAATTGCACCACCATGGCTCCCAGGGGGATAATCAACGCTACGGAAACCGCCAGCACGTTCCAGATTAAATCCCCTATGTGCACCGCCTTCCAGCTGCGGGGTTCCATTCCCACAAAATACACCAGTGCCAGGAGTACCCCCAACCCGCGAAACACCGCAATCCACGTGCTGGTACGGAATTCCTTCAGCCATTGGGGCATTTCTGAAGAGCGGCGAGCTTTCAGAAGAGCTATTCCCGTGGCCACCCCACCACCCACTGTTAACAGCAAGGTGTACACCCCCACACCCCCAGGAAACTGATGGCGAAGGGTAGTAATGAGAATATCAAACGGTACCGTCCACTTTCCCTGAAAGTACACCGGCACCAGAAAGAACGCCCAGCCAAACAGAAACGTGGTTAAAAACAGCAGGCGCGCATTCGGAACCGTGCGCCGGACCCCGTCAGTGGCAGGCAATGAATTTTTCCTCACTTTTAACTTTGCCATCAAGCGGTTAAATTATGGGAAAGGACAATTAAACGAAAGGGCGAAAAATGTTCAAAAAGGTCGTTATTGCAGCAGACGGAAGCTCTACTTCCCTCAAAGCCGCCGAAAAAGCCATTGGGATTGCCCGTCAGTTTTCTGCCAAATTAAAGGTCGTGGTGGTCATTGACCAGCGGGTGTTTTTTATTCCCCACGATTATCTTCCGGAAAGCAGCGGCTATTTCAAGGTACTGGAGGAATTGCGCGCCGGTGCGGAACGGATACTGGAAAACATTCAGAACGTGGCGAAAAAAGAAGGACTGTCGGATATTGAAGTGGAAATTCGGGAAGGATCGGTTGTGGACGAAATTGTTGCTGCTGCTAAAAAATTCCGTGCCGATTTATTAATCATTGGCGCCGTAGGAAAAACCGGTGCGGAACGGGGTGTTCTGGGAAGTACCGCGCAGGCACTTACAACCCAGAGTCCCTGCTCATTGTTAATTGTGAAAAAATAACAAAATCCGATGCCAATACTTCGAACCAAAATTGTTGCCACCCTGGGACCCGCTTCGGATTCCGAAGAACGCATTCGCCAGCTAATTGAAGCCGGCGTAAGTGCGTTCCGGTTAAATTTTTCTCACGGGGACCACAGCAGTCACGCCCGGACCATCCGGCGGATTAAAAAAATTCGGGAACAACTGAAGGCCCCGGTGGCCATCCTTCAGGATTTAGCGGGGCCCAAAATTCGGGTAGGGGATTTAACCGCCGGCCCTCTTTCCCTGGAACCGGGCGCAAAAGTCGTTTTAAATGCTCATCTGCAAAAAAGCGATGGCCGGGAAATTCCGGTTACCTACCGAAATTTTGCAGAGGACGTGCAGCCCGGTGGCCGGCTGTTGCTGGCGGATGGCACTATTGAATTAAAAATAGAGCGTGTGGAACCGCCACGGGTGTACTGTACGGTGGTGGTGGGTGGCACGCTTTCCTCACGCAAGGGCATTAACTATCCGGGCGGAAGTTTTAGCTTACCCGCCATTACCGATAAGGACAAGGACGATCTGCGATTCGGCTTAAAGCACGGCGTGGATGCGGTTGCTTTATCCTTTGTCCGCACACCGGAAGATGTGAAGGTTGCCCGCGAACTGTGCCGGGAAATGAACCAGAGCACCTTTCTGTTTGCCAAAATTGAAAAACATGAAGCGGTACGAAATTTTCTGGATATTCTGCAGGAAGTGGACGGCGTAATGGTTGCCCGCGGCGATCTTGGAGTAGAAATTCCCCTGGAGGAAGTTCCCATTGTCCAGAAGCGGATAATCCACCTGTGTAATTTGTATGGCAAGCCGGTCATTACCGCTACGCAGATGTTGCTTTCCATGGTGCACGCCCCGCGTCCCACCCGCGCGGAGGTCACAGACGTGGCCAACGCCATTCTGGACGGTACAGACGCCATCATGCTCAGCGATGAAACCGCCATGGGGGACTATACCATTCAAACCGTCCGCACCATGAAACGCATTGCGCGCTTTACCGAAAAGAATTTCCGGTTTTATTTCCATCAGGAGCATTTTAGCATGGCCATTTCGGAAGGCAAACAAATCCCGGAATCCATTTCCCAGAGCGTGGCGGAACTTTCTGAGGAAATTAACGCCCGCTTAATTATTTGCCCTACTACCAGCGGCTTTACCGCCCGAATGATTTCCCGCAAACGGCCGCAAGCTCACATTCTGGCCTTAACACCGGTTAAAAAGAACGTGTACCATCTGGCGTTTTTGTGGGGGGTTATTCCGGAATATTTGCCCTACCGTAAACACACCAGCACCCTGTTTAAAACCGCATTGAAAATTTCCGTGGAGAAAGGACTGATTCAGGAAGGGGACGGTTACGTGATTACTGCCGGCTACCCATTTGGCATGGGGAAAACCACCAATTTAATTAAAGCCGGCATTTACAACGATTTAGACCAGTAGCAAATCGGTACGCGGCACAATCTTCAAACAATTTAATCAACAACCGCTCACTTATTTTACGGCAGAAATTTTGCCCCCCAACTTAACAGTAAGGTACGGGAAGATTCCATTCAACCGATTTACGCTTTAATAACAGAACCGTACGGCTCTAACGACGCGTTGCACGGGCAATATCAAAAACAGCCAGTTTAATTTTATTGCGCGTTAATTCTGGGAACCGTTGCGGGAAGTGAGTTTCTGGATCACCTCAAAGAGGGCGTTCATATCATACGGCTTGGACACAATGGCATCCACATAACTGTGCCGCTCCATTTCATGTTCGGCCTGTTCGCCCCAGCCGGTAATCAAAATGGTTTTCACTGCAGGATTAAATTCCTTTGCCTTTTTTGCCACAGTCCATCCGGACACTTCCGGCATTCCAAGGTCGGTTAACACCACATCAAATTTTGTGTCCTTACAAAATTCAATGGCCTTCACACCATTTTCGGCGGTGACAATCTCCGAAAATTGCAACTGGAGGATGTCGTACAAAGTGCTGAGCAATTCGGGTTCATCGTCCACTATCAAAATGCGCAAATCTTTGAGGTGGGATTTCGTTTCTTCCTTTTTCTCTTTTTCCGGTTGTTCCGGTTTTTGCGTTGTGGGCAGTTCAACAATAAACGTGGTGCCCCGTCCCGGACGACTTTGCACCAGAATATTTCCCCGATGGGCATTAATAATATTGTACACCAAACTCAAGCCCAGGCCGGTCCCCCGTTCCCCTTTGGTGGTAAAAAAGGGGTCAAAAATGCGGGGCAAAATGTGCTCCGGTATCCCCTGCCCGGTATCCGAAATGTACAGCCGGCACCATCCGTTTTCCTCTATGGTGGAACGAATGGTTAACGTGCCCCCTTCCGGCATGGCGTCGTAGGCATTGATAAAGAGATTGGTGAAGACTTCCTTTAATTCTACCGGATTACCGGAAACGTACACCGCAGAATCCACCTCCGCTTTTACCTCCACCCGGTGCCCTTTGACCTGCTCCAGCGGTTTGTGCTTTTTGTTGGCAAATTCCAGGCTATCCCGAATTACTTCGTAGAGATTTACCGGCTGAAACGCCGCTTCGTTTTGTTCACGGGTGAGTTGCTGCAACCGTTTGACGATTTGCGACCCTTCCCGGGCGGCTTTTTCCACTACCTGCAACTCTTCCTGCAATTCGGGGTCGCTGGTCTTTACCAGCAACAACTGGGTGCGCCCTAAAATGGTAGCCAGCAAATTATTGAAATCGTGTGCCACGCCCGCGGCCATTTCGCCCATTACCCGCACGCGTTCGGTTTGCAGCAGCCGCTGTTGCATTTCAAGCCGTTCGGTAATTTCAAAGGCATAAACGTAAAAATAGGGAATTTTGTGGGGCTGGTAGGCAAAAAAGTTGAAGTATCGGTTTCCGATCTGATGCACATACTTTCGTGGTTCTTCCCCTTCCAGGCGGTTGTGTTCAATATCTTCCGATAGTTCCGGGGGGATCAAACAGGATTCGTCCGCCTCTGAAAGTCCCAGCTCCTGAATTAACTTCTGCGCCAGGGGGTTCCGGTACACCGTACGGCTCTGGTTATCCAGCACGGCCACCAGAATGGGACTGTTTTCTGGAATTTCCGACAAAAAGCGGATGCGGTTTTCCAGCAATTCCAGTTCGGTTAAATC
>WGBF01000253.1 GCA_015494485.1 bacterium
AAATTTGTGCTACGGAAGACATGAAAGAAGGCACCAGCGCCTTTCTGGAAAAACGGAAACCACAATTTAAGGGGCGATAATCCATCGCCCCTTTTTACCCGGAGTTGCGAATGACATCACCCAAAATTTACGTGTACACCGATTTTGACGGCACCATTACCCAGAAAGATCTGCTGTACCATTTGCTGGATGCGGCGGCACCCCCGGAATGGCGAGCCATTGAAGATGCCCTGACAGCGGAGGAAATCGACGAACGAACCGCGTTGCAACAGGAATTTGCCTTGCTTTCCATCTCACTGGAGGAGGCGATTCCAATTATCCTGGATGTACCCATCGATCCCCATTTTAAATCGTTTGCAATGTTTTGTCAGGAACACAATATTCCGCTGGAAATCCTTAGCGGTGGATTTGATCAATTCATTCGGGCTTATTTAACCAAACACGGTCTGGATTTTGTCCCCTTTCATTCCAATTCGGCGCGGGTGGAAAACAATCGGTGGCAAATTATTGGTTCCCCCAATCCGAAAATCCGGAATTTGTGCAATCATTGCAAAACATACTGGCTGCAACAACGAATTCAAGAGGGGTACACCATTGTCTACATCGGCGATGGCAACACAGACCGCTGTCCGGCAACCCATGCCCATTATCGTTTTGCCAAAGGGGATTTAGCCGCGTATCTTCAAAAATACAATTATTCCTTTATCCCTTTTTCGTCTTTTGCCGATGTGTTGTCTGAATTTCAACAGCTTATAAATCGCTTAAAGGAGAACAATCGTGTCTCATCCCTCACTAATCCTTCGCATCGATGACCGCCTCATTCACGGTCAGGTAATTGTTGGGTGGGGTAGTCGCTTCCCCATTCATACTTATGTTGTTGTGGACGATGAAATTGCCGAACAGGAATGGGAGCGGAATCTCCTTAAGATGGCTGTTCCTCCGGACAAAACGGTTGAAATTTTAACCATCCGGGAAGGCGTTCAATTTATTACGGAACATCTCCAGGCCAAACCCATGATTATGGTCTTAATCAGTTCTCCCTTTCAACTGGAAGCCATGGCAAATGCCGGATTACCCCCCATGGAGGTCAACATCGGCGGGCTTCATTTCAAGGAAGGCCGGAAGCAATATTTAAATTACCTATTTCTCACAGAAGAAGAAAAGGACGCCTTTTTACGCCTCATGGAAAACGGATTTACTTTTTACTGCCAGGATATTCCCAACAATCCCCGGATTGATTTGAAAAAAGTACTGGAGAGGCAACGGAAATGAATGTTTTAACCACATTCCTGGAATATGCCACGCAGGGCTTTAATGATATCGTGGATTTAACCCCCGACTTGAATCGGGTCATTCAGGAGAATGCGTTTACGGAAGGTCATATGCTGGTTTTTGTTCCCGGAGCCACAGCGGGTATTACCACCATTGAATACGAACCGGGGCTTTTAAAGGATATTCCCGAATTTTTCGAAAAAATATTACCGATGAACGCGACGTATCATCACAACGAAACCTGGCACGACGGAAACGGATACGCCCATGTACGGGCCGCATTATTAAAACCGGATTTAATGATTCCTTTTAAGGCGGGCAAACTGATTCTGGGCACATGGCAACAGGTGGTGTTGGTGGACTTTGATAATCGCCCACGTCACCGCCGCATTGCCGTACAACTTACCGGTATTTAATTTAGTGAACGGCAACAGCTTGACGTTTTAAATACTTCTGACGGAATTCTTCTGCTTTACCGCTTACAAACCACGCCAACACAGCTTCTTTCATGGTCACATCCTGCTGTTCCCGACGCAGCTGTAAATAATACTTCTGAATTTCTTCCAACTGTGCATCAAAAAAACTACCCATACGGCGCATAACAACCTCCATTGGTTATGAATACATTGAAATTTCCATTGGGGTAACTTTCTTCCCCTTACCCTGTTTCGCTACCGGATTCGGAATGCTTTCCGAAAGCCATAACGCTACGGCTTCCGATAGTGAAATGGGCCGTTTTAATTCTTTGCTTTTCTGTTCCCGATATTCCAGCACGCGCATCAAGTTTTTGTTTAACTTTACCATTCCTTACCTCCCCGGTAACTGTTTGTTTTTTATTATACAAATAAAATGCCAAAAATATCCCAGGGGGCTTCTGTCACCCCAGAAGCCTTTCAAATCCTAACAATACTTAATCATTTTTCAGAAGAACGTATGGGGAAGAGATGCGAAATTTTTTCCACTTTCTGCAAGATGTAGCAATTTTAAACACCAAATTGTTTAATGTTTGAACACCACATGTGGTGATTTTGCAACATTCTAATGAGGACAGGGGAGAAATATTTACTATTGTGCAGATTGAAAACAGCGGTAAATCTGAACAGCCCGTTTAAAATCGCTGACTTTAAAACCAATGGACGTTTCCGGGAACCAGCCGCTGGCTTCAATTTCCTCCAATGTCATCCAGCGATAAGCCGAATGTTCGGAAGAAAGCTGTACGGAATGGGACAGCGGGTGAACAACAAAATCAATGGATAATAACATCCCCTCATACCATGGGTGAAACCAGGTATCTACCGGTGCAATAATGCGGACATTCAGACCGGTTTCTTCGGCAATTTCGCGAAGTAATCCTTGCTTGGGGTCTTCCTCAACCTGCAGCCGACCTCCCGGTGGGGCCCACAATTCCGGCCGGGTTGCCCGTTTCAACAATAAAAACCGTTCCCCATCAAACACATACCCAATAACCGCTACCCGATGGGTGTGTAACGCCGATTGATTCATGGAATACCAAATCCTTCTTTGACCAATTGCGGGATGGGAGCGGGTTTGCCCTGTAAATTAATAAACACCCAGGTTACATCTGCCCGTGCGGCCAGTTCCCCGCTTTCCCGGTGAATAATTTCCTGACCAAATACACCACTGGTTCGGCGACTTTCTTTGAGAAAGGTTTTAATAACAATTTCATCACCCATTGTTAACGGGCGTAAATATTCAATATCCACTCTACGAATTACCACCAATGTTCCGGTTTCCGTTTTCAACCGTTCCAGGGTGATGTTTAATTCATCCAGCGCTTCCATGCGCCCGTATTCCAGGTAATTTAAATACACCGCGTTATTGACATGCCCGTAGGAATCACATTCATAACTCCGTACTTTATGAACCGCCTCAAAGACTTTCCCCACTGTTCTGCCTCCATCTAATTGAGTGGAAATTAAGTTAATAGTGTAAAATCCTTTTACACAACCATTAAACCCTTTTCTTTTCTTCCCAAAATCGTAATTTCGATTGGCCACAGACATCAAAAACGTAATCCCTTTCATATCAAAGGGTTACACGCTTTAATTCAAACCAATTTTTTACAAAAATGATTCTGGCACATGTTTTGTAACTTTTCCAATAAAACAAAAAGGAAGGCGTATGCCAGCAGTTGTATATACCGTTTTAATCTTCCTCTTGAGCACCGCCGTATGGGCAACAAATTTTTACGTGGACAATACCGTCAGTACCAGTGGCGATGGTTCTTTCTCCAATCCCTGGAAAACCATCAATGAGGCGTTGCCCCACCTGGCTCCCGGGGATACCCTGTTCATCCGCGGTGGCAGCATTACGCCCCAGGTTTACAATGAAAATTTGATTTTAAACGGCGCCGCTGGCACCAGGGAAAATCCGATTGTTATTCGCGCGTATGGTTCCGAAAGCGTTGAAATTCAATATAAAAACAGTTACGTAGTCAAATTCAGCAGTGGTGGATACGTTCTGGAACATCTTATCTTGAATCACCTGGGTGGCGAAAGCGATGCGATAAAAATTAAATCCAGCTACAATGTTCTTCGCAACTGCGTGATAAAAAACGGGAAACGGGATGGCATTGACCTGGGCAGCGGGGACAATAATCTGGTGGAACATTGCAAAATTTACGGTTTTGACACCGGAACAACGGCTGACGCCCATGGCATCGTCCTGGATGAAGGTACCGGAAACACTTTCCAATACAACGAAATTTTTGACAACGGCGGAGACTGCATTCAAATTTACACCGGAACCGCCCGATGGACTGTTATTGCGTACAATCAGCTTTACACCACCCTTGGCGGAGAGAGTGAGAATGCCGTGGATATCAAAAGCACTGTTGGTGTCAAGCTGATTGGGAATGAAATGTTCGGTTTCCGGCGCAGCGCGGGATCTCAGGGCAATGCAGTGGTTATTCACCATGACGCGGACAGCATCATCATGCGGGATAACCGCATATATGATAGCAATGGCGGCATCCGTATTGGTGGAAATGCCGATTACCAGCCGGATTATTTAATCATCGAACGCAACATTGTGTACAATTTAATCGATGAAGGGCAGTACAGCACTGATGGATACGGCATCCAGTTTGACGGCCTTTCCAATGTGCAGATGTACAACAACACCTTTGTCAACATTCCCGGCCCCCTTTTCTGGATTGATAGTGATGGCGCAGAAAATGTGGATATTCGAAATAATCTTTTCTCGAACACCGGGCGAATTAAAGGGGGTGAGTCCCTGTTCCGGGGAACAGTTGTCATCGATTACAATGGATGGTTTTCTGCGGATGAGCGCTTTGACAGCGAACCGCATCCCATTATCGGTACCGACCCCATGTTTGTCAATCCGGATGCGGGGGATTTTCGCCTGGCGCCGGGCAGTCCAGCGATTGATGCCGGGGATCCGGCCTTTGGTACGGATTATCCCGGTGGCCGCATTGACCTGGGTGCCATAGAAAGCGATGCCGTAACCGCAATTGAAGCGCCGAAGCAGGTGATTGGTGACTTTCAGCTTCTGCCCAACTATCCCAATCCCTTCAATCCCGCAACGCATATTCCATTTGTATTGCCCCAAAGGGCACCGGTGCAATTATCCATTTATGATATTCATGGAAGGTTGGTTCAGACCCTGGTCCAGGGCACACTGGAGGCCGGAAAACACCAGGTGGTCTGGAATGCCCGGAATTCCAACGGGAAACCTGTTCCGTCCGGCGTGTACATTTATCAGATACGAACACCGTTTGGTTCGCTTACCGGGCAAATGATTCTCATGCGATAAAAAGGCACCTCAATCCCCTACACCTCCCCAAGGGATGGCCTGGCAGTTTAGCAGGTCATCCCTTTAATTTTTAGGGAAAAATTTTCCGCAAAAAGGAGTTTAAGAAATGCTTGATTCGGGGTTTCAATCACTATATATTTGCCGCACCTGACGCCGAGGTGGCGGAATTGGCAGACGCGCTAGATTCAGGATCTAGTGGGCATTGCGCCCGTGCGGGTTCGAGTCCCGCCCTCGGCACTAATGCTTTATTTTCTGCACTGAATGGATCTTCCATCACAACGAATTGTGCTTACCCCCAAGCTCATTTCGTCTACGTTCTTTTCTTTCTGAAAGACCGCAATCTCTACATCGGTT
>WGBF01000254.1 GCA_015494485.1 bacterium
ATGCCAGTGTGTGGGAAAAATGGACCGGCGAACCGGTGTACCCCATTTTGAATCCCATCAGCGCAGATATGAGTGGCATGCGCAATACGCTGGTTCTGAGTTTGCTCAATGTGGTGCAACACAACATCAATCGGCAGGTTTCCAATTTGCGCATTTTTGAAATCAACCGGGTTTTTAAGCACCCCGGAAATTTAAACCAACTTCCGCAGGAAGAACTTCGGGTGGCGGTGGCGCTTACCGGTTTGCGGGAACCGGAGTTGTGGTATTCCCATCGGGAATCGGTTGATTTTTATGATATTAAGGGAATATGCGAAGCGTTGATGGACAAAATTTCCCTTGACTACTTTCGGTTTATTTATTATGATAATTTTGCTGTGTCAGAAGAATCGCTGGCCGTACACATTAACGAACAACGCATCGGATATCTGGGACGCCTTCGGCCGGAGCTTCTGGCAGCATTTGACATTGAGCAGCCGGTTTATGTGTTGGAACTGGCAGTTTCGCCATTGTTGGAACATCGCCGGAAAGAGCGGAAATACAATGCTATTCCGCGTTTTCCGTTTGTGGAACGGGATCTGGCCGTTGTAGTGGATGCAGATGTAGAAGCGGAAAAATTAATTGCCGCCGCCCAAAAGGTAGGGGGCAAGTACCTGCAAACAATTTCGGTATTTGATGTGTATCGCGGGAAGCAGGTACCGGAAGGCAAAAAAAGTGTTGCTCTGCGGTTTGTTTTTCAATCGCGGGAGCGCACATTAACTGAGGAAGAAATCAATAAAACAATGGATACCATTTTCCGCCAATTACAGAAGGAATTTGGTGCCACATTGCGGTAACGGCTGGTTATGGAATGGAATCATGAATTGATGAATTTTTTTCGGCTGGTGCGACGGGTAGAAGCGTTGCTGCGCTATCTGAGCGAACTTCAAAAGGAAAACAAACGTTTAATCGATGAATTAGAGACATATAAAAAGGGTGCCACTGAACAATCAAAGCAGGAGCGTATCCACGAATTAGAAGAGGAGGTCAAAAAACTAAGAAAAGAAAACCAGTTGCTCAGGGAACGGGAGCAGCTCATCAAAAATAAGGTTGAACGCCTGGCAGTCAAGTTAGAGGAATTGGAAATATAATTCATGGAAAAGAAATCAATAAAAGTACAAATTTTTGGCAACGAATATTCATTAAAATCGGATGCCAGTGAAGACCACGTATACCGCGTGGCGCAATATGTGGATGATAAATTTCGTCGACTTTCGGAAAAAACCCATGTGAACTCCGAAATTAAAATTGCCGTGTTGGCTGCATTAAACATTGCGGATGAATTGTTTCGTTTAAAAGCCAAATATGACGAATTAAAACAACAAATTGAGGAAGAAAGTCGACAGTTAAACGCCAAAATTGATGCGTTAACAGGGCAAGCATTGAATTAAGCCCTGCATTGGTATGGGTGTTGTATTTGGGAAGAACCAACACCATTAAAAAGGGAGCTTGACTCTGGGCGTCTAATGCAGGCCTTCTCTTCGGAGAAGGAAGCGTGAACCGTTCAGGCAGGCACCCACCGTGTCGAGCACGGTTCTTTTCCAAATCCATCCTACCAATGCAGGGTATTTTTATTTATGGGGGGCTTTTTGATGTATTTCTCAACTGGAGGTGAATGATAATGATGCTGATTATTGGTTTGATTCTGGGACTTCTGATTGGTGTAGCGGGGTTATATTTTTATTTAAAAGCCACACACAATAAAACGCTTTTGGCCGCTGAAGACCAGGCAAAGCGGATTCTCCGCGAAGCCAAAAAGGAAGCGGAAACCTTAAAGAAAGAAAAACTGCTGGAAGCAGAAGAGGCGGCTTATGACATAAAGCAAAAGGCAGAAGCCCAGGCAGAAGCAAAACTGGCGGAAATAGCAGAATACTCCCGCCAATTGGATTCCAAGGAACTGGAAATTGACCAGAAATTGCAGGAGCTGGAAAATCGCCGCAAAGAACTGGCCATGGAGCAGGAGGAGCTGGAACGCCGGTCGCTTTACATTGACGAAAAGACCGAAGAACTCAACCGGTTGATTCAGGAAGAGGTTGAAAAGCTGGAAGAGATTGCCGGGTTAACCCGCGAGGAAGCCAAACAACAGCTGATTCGGGAAGTGGAAACCGAAGCCCGGGAAGAAGGGGAGAAATTAGCCCAGAACATTATTGAAAAAGCCCGTACCGAAGCCCAGCGCAAGGCGCGGGAAATTGTGGTTCAGGCCATTGAACAGGTGGCAGCACAGCAGTCGGTGGAATCCACCATTTCCATTATCCACCTGCCCAATGATGATATGAAAGGGCGGATTATTGGCCGTGAAGGGCGAAATATTCGCTCCTTTGAAATGGTCACCGGCGTGGATGTCATTATTGACGATACCCCGGAAATTGTGGTGCTGTCTTCATTCAATTCCTACCGGCGCGAAATTGCCCGCCGGGCCATGGAAAAACTGGTAGCCGACGGACGCATTCATCCCGCCAGGATTGAAGAAGTGGTGCAGAAAACGGAAGAGGAAATGGCCGATGTTCTGAAAGAAATCGGCGAGCAGGCGCTGCTGGATGTTGGTGTGCACGGGGTGCATCCGGAATTGGTGGAAATGCTGGGTAAGTTAAAATATCGTACGGCATACGGACAAAATGTGCTGAATCACAGTATCGAAGTGGCGTATCTGTCGGGAATTATTGCCACGGAATTGGGCCTGGAACCGCACCTGGCCAAACGCGCCGGATTGTTTCACGACATCGGCAAAGCCGTGGAGCATTATACCGAAGTGGACCATGCGCAACTCGGGGCAGATATTCTCCAGAAATACAATGAACCGGAAGCGGTGGTCAATGCGGCGTTGGCCCATCATGACGAAAGTCAGGCAACCACGCCGTACACCTTTATTGTGTCCGCGGCGGATATTATTTCCGGGCAACGTCCCGGTGCCCGACGGGAAACGCTGCAGAATTTCCTGAAACGCATGCGCACGCTGGAAGAAATCGCCTTTGAATTTGAAGGGGTGGCTAAAGCTTACGCCATCCAGGCCGGGCGGGAAGTTCGGGTAATGGTGGAAACCGACAAAGTCGACGATGCTCAGGCCCGGACGCTGGCCCGCGAAATTGCCCGGCGCATTCAGGAAAAACTGGAATTCCCGTGGGAAATCCGGGTATCGGTCATCCGGGAATACCGTGCGTATGATTTTGCCACCTGATCCCGGCAAGCATATTGGCCCATGCTGTGCATGGGGAAAATAGCCGGGGATCCCATTGTCTACAGAATGCTTCCGGGCAATGAAACAGTCCCGGATGGCGGACATGCCCGTGAAGCTGATTTTTTTCAGAAGTAGCACAGTAGGGCGTTACAAATTCGCCGAATTCGTGAAATTGTTTTTTTCTGGCAAATGTTGGAAGCGTAAGGTGCACTCATAGCTGCGCGAATTTCCTGAAATTATTTTGGCATTCGTTGAAACGGTTCAACCGGCAGGGGAAAATTTTAAAAAAAATGCTGGGGGGAATTAGTTTTTGTGCACGCCTAATTTTTCGCTGAGCGATTTTAAAATTTCCTGGTCTTTCATCACCATCCGGCGGATGAATTCCCGGAACGGAATGTGCCCTTCATCTTCGTGGACACCCGTCCGTTCCCATTGTTCGTGAGGCAACACATAAAGCATTTGTAAAAACGATTTCCGTTGTTGTAAAATATGGTTCACAATTTCATTCAGCGTAAAATTGCGGTACAACCGGTTTTGTTTAATCCGTTCCAGTCGGATTTTGGGCAGGTAGGGGTGTTCTTCTTCCAGGATTTTCTTTAACCGAAAATCAATAATTTCATCCTCCAGGTCCGCCAGCATTTCCAGCAATTCGCGGATATCCCAGCTGGACTCCGTGGGCAGGTAGCTGAAATTACCTTCTCCCAGATTGTGCAGCAATTTGTAGTACTGCCGGAAATTTTCTTCGAATTTGTTAATAAGTTCTTTGATTTCCATTTCCCTCATCTATTTTGGAATGGCATGCAATTTTAAATAAAATGCATAAAATATTCAAATGATTTACATCACATCATTGAAATACATACAGGCTTTAGAATTTTTAGGAACCGGGAATCCCTTGTAAAATAAAACCGTTGTAAATATGAATAAAATGATTGCAATAATCAATGAAATTTTTAGTTGACACCATGTTAATTAAGTTGGGGCGTTACCTGCGGTTTTTGGGATACGATACGGTGATCGTTACCCCGGAAACGGATTGGAAAAGCAGCGCCCATGCCAACCGCATATTTGTTACCACCAGTCGAAAACATTTTGAGCAGTGGCCGTTTGGTGAAAAAATTCTGCTTCACAGCCAGGGGGTTGAGAATCAGCTTCGGGAGTTGCGTGAATTTATTCCTCTTTCCATTGGAGAGAATTTTTTGAGCCGGTGTTCCCGGTGCAATGCTGTACTGGAGCCTCTCTCCCGGGAAGCGGTTCTGCCGCAGGTGCCGCCATTGGTGGCAAAAAATTTTGAACACTTTTATCGGTGTTCCCAATGTGGTAAAATTTACTGGGAAGGGGGACATGTAAAACGGCTTAAGCAAAAGTTGCAACGCCTGGGTTTGGACGAGCAAAACAGGAAAGGAGATTACGATGATTGACGAACAGGCATATCAAAAGGTGGCTCAAAAGCTGGAAGAATTAACGGACGAAATGGTAGCGTTTCAAAAAGCCATTACCGCCATTCCCGCGTTATCTCCGGAAAACGGCGGCGACGGTGAATGGGATCGGGCCATGTACATTAAGGAATTTTTGGAAAAACGAGGCTTTACCGTGGAACAAATTGATGCCCCGGATGAACGGGCCAAAAACGGCAAGCGCCCCAATTTAATTGTTACGTTACCCGGTAAAAACCATTCCCGGGCCCTGTGGCTGATGGCGCATATGGATGTGGTGCCGGAAGGCGAACGGCGCTTATGGGAGACCAATCCCTGGGAAGCGGTGGTAAAAGATGGCAAAATTTACGGTCGGGGAACGGAAGACAACCAGCAGGGGCTTACCTCTGCTGTGTTTACCCTGATAGCGTTTAAGGAAACCGGTGTACAACCGGAACTGGATATTAAGGTCCTGCTGGCGGCTGATGAAGAAACCGGTTCCGGTTACGGGCTGGACTACGTGCTAAAAACCCACCCGGAATTGTTCCGAAAAGAAGATATCATTATTGTGCCGGATGCCGGGGAACCGGATAGCTCCATGATTGAAATTGCTGAAAAGTCCATTCTGTGGTTAAAATTTAAAACCACCGGAAAACAATGCCATGCCAGTACCCCGGATGCCGGCATCAATGCCTTTAAAGCGGGATCTCACCTGGTGGTTGCTCTGGAAAAATTGTATGACATCTTTAATAAGCGGG
>WGBF01000255.1 GCA_015494485.1 bacterium
CAAACACCGCATTATTTTGTGGACAACCTTACGCCCGGTGGAGCGGGAGGTCATTCAGCAAAAACTGAATGAATTCAGCAAACGGTATCCGGAGTACGAATTCCAGCAATTGTATTACCAAACGGAAGAAGTGCGCACCAATTTTATTGTTTCGGCACTGGGGGGCAAAGGGCCGGAGCTTATTCACGTGCCATCCGATTTTGTGGGTCCATTGGTGGAACTGGAAGTGGTTCAGCCATTGGAAAACCTGTTCTCCAAGCAATTTCAGGACAGTTTTTTAACGGAGCCGTTCCCGGCCAACACCTGGTTCAGGGGCCACCTGTACCAGATTGCGGACCGCATTGGCAACCATTTGTGTCTGGTGTACAATAAGAACATTGTTCCCACCCCGCCGCGCACCATGGCGGAACTGATTGAAATGGGAAAAACCATTTCAGCGGACAAAAATGGAGATGGCCTCCCGGACCGCTACACATTAACCTGGAATTATGTGGAGCCGTATTTTGTCATTCCTTTCATCGGCGGTTTTGGGGGATGGGTGTTTGATGAGAACATGAATCCCACGCTGAACACACCAGCGGTGGTAAAAGCCGCGCGGTTTATTCTGGAATTACGCAATAAATACAAAATTATTCCCAAAGAAGCCGATTACGAAACCGCCAACGCCCTGTTCCGCGACGGCCGGGCAGCAATGATTATTAATGGCCCCTGGTCGTGGGGAACCTATATTGAAGACGGCATTCCCATTGGCCTGGCACGCATTCCGAAAATAGACGAAACCGGCCTCTGGCCCACGCCGCTGGTTTCACCCCTGGGCTACATGATTAACATCAATACCACCGGGGAAAAGCTGAAGATTGTGGTGGAATTAATCCGCTACTTAACATCCGACCCGGTGGAACTGGAATTTGCCCGCAAATTCTTGTTATTCCCGTCACGGAAAAGCGCCCTTCAAACCGCCTTTCAGGACCCGATGTTGCGCAACAATGATTTGTACCATGCTGCCTGGGACCAGATGCAGGTGGGGCGTTTGATGCCGGTGGTCACGGAAATGCGGTGGATTTGGGATGCCATGCGACCGGCGTATCAGGGCATTTTTTCCGGTACCTACACCCCGGAGGAGGCGGCCCGGGAAATGCAGAAACTGGCGGAAAAATTAATCCGGGAGAACCGATGAGCACCCTGACAGCAAAACGAAATCGTTTGGCGTATGCCTACCTTTCTCCGGCCATGTTCATTATGGCACTGGTTATTGCTTACCCCTTTGTGTACAATGTGGTCATTTCTTTTTCCAATATGAACCTGACCCACTTCCGGGACTGGCGACTTATCGGGTTACGCAATTACTGGCTGGTGGTCACGGATTATTCCTTCTGGTACTTCTTTTTCAAAACGGTACTGTGGACGGTATTGAATCTGGTGTTTCATGTGGGGATTGGCGTATTTCTGGCTATCTTACTGGACAAAGATTTGCGGGGCAAAACCGTTTACCGCACGTTGTTGATTCTCCCATGGGCGGTGCCTCAGTACATTACCGCGTTAACCTGGCGGGGAATGTTTAATTCCGAATACGGCGCAGTCAATTTACTGCTGGAAAAATTGTTTCATACGCAGGTGTTGTGGTTATCCAGTGAGTGGGGGGCTTTTGCGGCCTGCCTGATTACCAACATCTGGCTGGGGTTCCCGTTTATGATGATTATCGCCCTGGGTGGGTTGCAAAGCATTCCCAATGAATTGTACGAAGCCGCTGAAATTGACGGCGCCACTGCCTGGCAGAAATTCCGCAATATTACCGTTCCCTTGCTCCGCCCGGTAATGGTTCCGGCAATCATACTGGGGGTTATCTGGACCTTTAACAATTTTAATGTGGTGTGGCTGGTCAGCAACGGAGGGGAACCGTCGGATAAAACCCACATCCTGGTAAGCTGGGTGTACAAATCCGCATTTACCTACTTTCGGTTTGGCTATGCCGCAGCCTTTTCAATGATCATCTTTCTCATTCTGTTCATTTTTAGCTGGCGGTTCATTAAAAAAACGCAGGTTGTGGAAAATATTTACGGGTAAGCCATGGCACGACACAAACAATTAACCACGAAAGGCAAAATAATTACCCACGCCATACTGATTGCCTTTACCCTGTTCGCCATTTTTCCGGTGGTGCGGGTCATTTCCATTTCACTCCGACCCGGCAATCGCTTATTGTCCCGTTCCCTGGCCATAATTCCCGAAGGCGCAACGCTGGAGTCCTACGTAACATTGTTTTTTCAAACCCCCTTTCTGCGGTGGATGGCCAACAGTTTGGTGGTATCGTTGTTGGTTACCATTGTGGGCGTGGGATTGGCAATTACCGCCGGGTACGCTTTTTCGCGGTTCAAATTTCGCGGACGGAAGGCATCCCTGCTGGCCATTATCACCACCCAGATGTTTCCGGTAACCATGCTGCTGTTGCCGCTGTTCATCATGTTAATTAAACTCCATCTGTATGATTCTTTTGGCGGGTTAATCATTACCTATTCTGCGACGGCGCTTCCCTTTACCATCTGGCAAATGAAAGGGTATTACGATACCATCCCCTTTAGCCTGGAAGAAGCGGCCATGATTGACGGTGCCTCTCCGTTGTACACTTTTGTGCGGATTATTTTGCCACTGGCGTTACCGGCCATTGCCATTACGGCTCTTTTTTCCTTCATGACGGCCTGGTCGGAGTACCTGGTGGCGGCGGTGCTGATTCAAAACACAGATTTATTTACCCTTCCGCTGGGTCTGAAATCCTTTCAGGCCAATATGGAAGTAGCGTGGGGATTGTATTCGGCCGGTGCGGTAGTGGTCAGTTTGCCTGTTGTGGTCATTTTTATCCTGGCTTCCCGGTATTTGATTTCGGGATTAACTCTGGGAAGTGTCAAAGGCTAAAAAGCGCCGTCGAAACAGGCGTAACATGTTAAAAATTTAGGAAAAATAACTTGACAAAAATGTTTGAATTTCTCACATTCTGAAAGTAACTCTATAAAGAGTTGCTAATAGCAAACAACGAGAAGGCCGCATGAAATTCTACCGCAAGCATCACGGGTACCTGCTTCTAATCGTTGCACTTTTTTTACAGTGCAGCAAAACCGCACAGGATTCTTCCACCGTTTTGGCCGTTATTGGAGACTATACCATAACTGAAGACCAATTCGTGCAGGTATTTACCGATTTTAAACAAAAAGCATCCTTCCAGGATAACGGGCAGACCCGTCGGCAGGTATTGGCGCAAATGGTGCAACAAAAATTGCTGGAAATGGAAGCAGAGAAGCGCGGATACACCCGGGATGCGGTCGCAGAGTTTGAACGCAAACGGCTGGAAATACAGGGACTTTTGAATGAATATTTTGCCACGTACATTTCACCAAAGGTGACCGTCACCGAAGCCGATTTAAAAGAATATTTTGTGCGATTCAACACCCGGATTAAAGCCCGCCACATTTTTGCCCCCACCCGCCAAAAAGCCGATTCGCTTTACCGCCTTCTCAAAAATGGCCAATCGTTTGTACGTCTGGCATCTCACACGTTTACCGACCCGGTTCTGAAAAAGAACGGGGGACTGGTGGGGTACTTTACCGTGGACGAAATGCACCCCAATTTTGAAGACGCCGCATTTCATTTAAACGTGGGGGAAATTTCCCGCCCGGTAAAAATTGCCGGTGGGTACAGCATCATTAAAGTGGAAGATAAAATTGTCAATCCCTTGTTAACCGAAAGTGAGTTTGCCCGCAAAAAGGAACAGCTTCGTCGGTATGTGGTGTTTCGCAAACGGCAGCAGGCTGCAGCCCGTTTTGTGGAACAGAAACGGCAGGAATTGGGGGTTACCTTTTACCCCGCTGGCGTGCAACGCTTGTTTGCATTCTTGAAGCAACAAAGCCCCGGTGACGCCAATCTGCAATTTCGCATGGAACCCGGAACCGGGGTCCCCGATTCATTGCTCCAGATGCCCTTGGTGAAATCCGACCTGGGGGAATGGACGGTTCAGACCTTTCTGGAAAAGGCTCGTTTTACCTCACCATCCGAATGGAAATGGATTCGCTTTCCGGAACATCTGGAAGAATTCATTGCCGGTTTGGTGGTGCGGGAGTTTATGCTGAAAGAGGCGCAGAAGGCAAAATTGGCCGAGCACCAGAGTTTTCAAAAATATTTTAATCAGCACTGGACGGATTTTGTGTTAACGCGCCTGGAAGATAGTGTCAAAGCCCATATTGCCATTCCGGAAGATGCAATTCTGGCCTATTACGAAGCCAACAAAGAAAAGTTTGTGGTACCCCCCCGGGTTTGCTTGCGCGAAATCGTGGTGGAATCCCGGGAAAAGGCTCAAACCGTGGAGCGTTTGTTAAAACAGGGTGCCGATTTCGCCGCACTGGCCAGGGAATATTCCCAGCGCACGGCCAGTGCCCAGCGGGACGGGCGATTGGGATGCTTCTCCCGGGCACAGCTTAAGACCATGGGGGACCGGTTCTTCCAGCAACCTGTCGGAAGCTGGTTTGGACCCCTGCAACAAAAATCCGCCTATATTTTCTACAAAATTGATGATAAACGCCCTGGTACTACCCAACCATTGGAACAGGTGAAAGAGGACATCCGGGAAACCTTGCGCTACATGAAAATGGACGATGCCTTGAAGCAATTAACCGAGCGCCTGAAGCAGGAAATTCCGGTGAAGGTGTACTGGAAGCGTTTACGAACCGTTGAAATAAAAAGAGGCTGACGGCACATGCAAAAAACGTTACTTCTTCTGATTGTTGCCACATGGATTTTTCTGGGATTCCCCGCGCAGAGCATGGCCCAATCCTACGGTAAAATCGTGGGAGTGGTGGTGGATGCCGAAACCGGGGATCCTTTACCCGGTGCCAATGTGTATCTGGAAGGTACTACTCTGGGGGCCTCCACAGATGTGGACGGGACGTACGTTATTTTACGCGTACCTCCGGGAACGTACAATGTGGTGGTGGAATACATTGGCTACCAGAAAATGACCGTTCAAAACGTCAAAGTGCAAACGGACTTAACCACCCGGGTCGACTTCAAGCTAAAACCGGAAACCATTAAAGGGGAAGAGGTGGTGGTTGTTGCGGAGGAACCGGTTATCCGGAAGGATTTAACCTCCGTGGAATCGCGTGTACAGCAGGAAACCATTCAGAAAATCCCCGTTCAGGACCTGGGCGATTTGTTGAATTTACAGGCGGGGGTGGTTCGGGATGCCGGTGGCGCCATTCACATTCGCGGTGGGCGCTCCAGTGAAATTTCCTATATGGTAAACGGTATTTCCATTACCGACGACTTTACCCGCAGCCAGGCATTGCAGGTGGAAAACGAATCCATTCAGGAATTGCAGGTCATTAGCGGTACTTTTAATGCGGAATACGGAAATGCCATGAGCGGGATTATTAACATCGTGACCCGCACCGGTTCCAACAAATTTGAAGGGAGCATGAAAGTCTTTTCCGGGGATTATTACACCCGGGCAACCAATATTTTCTGGCACCTGGATAAATTTTCCCCCAAGGATATTTACAATTTCCAGGGAGCCCTTTCCGGCCCGATTGTTAAAGACAAACTCCGTTTCTTTGCCACCCTGCGGCGCTGGTATGACGACGGCTGGTTGTACGCCCCGTACGTGTACAGCCCTCAGGGGCGGGTGCAGGTCATAAATGGCGATACGGTTCAGGTGCGGGGGGATAGCAGTGCGGTGCCCATGAATTTTCGCTCCCGTGTCAGTGGGCAATTCTCCATGGAGTGGTTTGTTACCCACCAAATGAAGCTAAAGTTTGATTTTCTGGGCAGTATGGAAAGTCGCCACAATTACAACCACTTTTTTCGCCTGAATCCGTACGGTTCCCGCGGCGAAAAGGAACGGGGCTACACCGGCATTTTAACCTTTATTCATCCCTTAAGCGAAAAAGTGTTTTATGACATTACCATTGCCAACAAATTTAGCACGTTGGTCTCCCGTTTGTATGATGATCCCTACGATCCCCGCTATGTGCATCCGGATTCTTTGAATGTCGGGGCGTTTCAATTTTCCAAAGCTGGCACGGACCTGGGGCGCTACGAACGGTACACCCGCAGCTGGATTGCCAAGTTTAGCATCACTGCCCAGGCAACGCAGCGCCATCAGGTAAAACTGGGGGCTGAGTACCAGCGGGATGATGTATATTTTGACAACGTCACCCTGGTGCCCGCAACGGATGAAAACGGGCAGCAAATTCAACCCTTTAAACCGATGATTCTACCGCCGTCGTCCCCCACTCACGAACAGGTGCGGCGGTTTCCCGAAAAATTTGCCGCCTTTATTCAGGATAAAATTGAATACGAAGAATTGGTCATCAATATTGGGGTGCGTTTTGATTTGTTCAACCCCAACGGCAAAATTCCCAGAGACCTGTCCGACCCCAATATTTACCAGCCGTTTAAATTGCAGCATATTTACAAGGATTTAAACGGCGACGGGGTGATTAGCGAAGATGAGCAACGGCCGGATAACGAATACACGCTGGAAGAGCGCGAAAAATTCTGGTGGCGAAACACGTCCATCAAAACCCAGATTAGCCCCCGATTGGGGGTGGCGTATCCCATTTCAGCCACTGGCGTAATTCATTTTTCCTACGGCATTTTCCAGCAGGTGCCGGATTATTTGCAATTGTATGCTGGTGACGAGCTGAAAGTCACCAGTGCCACCGGTACCCAGGGACCCTTTGGCAACCCGGATCTGAATCCCCAGCGCACCACCATGTACGAAATCGGTTTAAAACAGCAGCTACCGAATTTTATTGCCCTGGATGTTACCGGGTTTTATCGCGATATCCGGGACTGGATTTCCACCAGTCAGCCCATTCCCACGGTATTGGGTGGTGTCTCCTACGTGCGGAAAATCAATCGCGATTTTGCCAATGTGCGGGGAATTACCTTAACCCTGCGGCGTCAATTCCGCGACCACTACGCGTTTTCGCTGGATTACACGTTTCAGGTGGCAGAAGGTACCAACTCCTACCCCGAACAGGAATTTTTCTCCCAATTGGGTGGTGCGGAACCCACCAAAACTCTGGCACCGTTGGACTGGGATCAGCGACATACCGTGAATGCCTATCTGGCCTACGGCGGAAATACCTGGAGTGTGGGGGTTACCTCCCGGTTTGAAAGCGGGCAACCCTACACGCCTTCCATTGTCGTAAGTTCCCGCACGGGACGCAATGTATTCACCGGCCTGACCCGAAACAGCCGGCGAAAACCCAACCGTTTTACGGTGGATATGAATATTTACAAGACATTTTCAGTAATGAAGCACAAAGTGGATGCGTTTGTTGAAATTTACAATCTGTTTGATGCCCGCAATCCGGTGAATGTGTACACCGATACCGGATTGCCGGATATTACCCTGTATCAGATTACCGGGGTGCAGGCCGATCCGGGGTACTTTGTGCGGCCGGATTTTTACTCCGCTCCCCGGCGAATTCAATTTGGTTTTCGGATGAATTTTTAATTGAAGGGTGCATGCGAATGAAGATCATGCGTTTTTTCCAGACCTTTGGAATAAGTTTAAGCGTGTTGCTGATTGCCATCTTCGGCATTCAGGAAGGAATGGCCCAGGAGTTTCAGCATATTCCCTCCGATCAGCGGGGGGACCCCCGTCTGCGGCGGAAGTCGAACATCGATGGGAATAACATTCGGGCAACGGTATTTAATTTTGGCATGAGCGGGCGAACCGCTGCGCGTCCGGATGAAATTCCCTATGAATGGCCCAAAAACACCCAACGCATTTACGTGGCGTTGGTGGGGATCTGGCTGGCCGGGGAAGTCCAGCTGGATGACGGCACCCGGATTCACATGGTGGATTTTCCCGCGTTTCGGGAAAGCCCGGAAGGTACCTCCTGGAATCTGGAGCCGGTACCCGGCTTTTTAAACCCGGAATCCGGAGAAATTGCCCGCAGTGACGACCCCAATTCCTGGCCCACGGCCGCCCAGGGGGGCTGGCGTGATAAACGGGATGACCCCGTGGACCCGGGATGGATTGGCTCCTGGAATGGATTCTTTGGAAAAAATGTATTTAATGCCGACCAGGAAATGTTTTACCGGGATTCGGACGACCTGTACACCCGCTTTAATTATGTACCGGATGAAACGGATCCAACCCGCGGCGGAATGGGGCTGTTAATGGATGTCCGTGCTTTTGCCTGGTCCCAAATTTTGATCAATGATGTGCTGTTCTTTGTCCATGATATTTTAAATGACGGTACCAAGCGCATCTTCAAAACCTCATTCTTAATCTGGCTGGCGGACATCGTGGGCGGGGATGCCGCGGACGACCAGCCGTTTGTGGATTTGCAAACCAGCATTGCCTTTTTAACGGATGCCGACCGGGTGGGTACCGAACCGTTTGGCAGCGATCCGGTGGGTGTGGCCTCCGTAAAATACATTGAAACGCCGGGTAATTTTGTGGATGGTATCGATAATGATGGGGATGCGGACCAGCACCCGGACCTCATTGCCCGGCTGGAAGTGGACCCCGATACGTACATTCCCCACTTTACGGACGCCGATTTTACCCCCCGTCACTTAATTCCCGGAGACAAGATTGTATTAATTGACTCCACAACCTTTGCCCGGATTATTACCACCTATCCCGAGGGGGGCGATACGGTCGTTACCCTGGGGCAAAAGGTGTATTTGCCACCGGAAGGTTTAACGGTGGAAGAAGACACCACCGCCAATGCCTTTGATGAGGATTTTGATGGGCTAATCGATGAACGGGAAACTTTGCACCTGGAACGCTTCAATGAAATTACCGGAACTGTCGCGCCGGTGCGGTACATCAATTACCTTGCGTATGACGTAGGGGACACCATCAAACGGGGCTTTGTAGTACCCGGCATGAATACCGAAATGAGCTATGCCACAGTGGCCCCCATGATTGATGAGTCCCGGGATGATATGTTTGATAACGATAATGACTGGAACCCCCTGCAGGATGACCTGGGGCTGGATGGTAAGGAAGGTACCGGTGACCCGGGAGAAGGCGATGGAATGCCCACCAGCGGTGCCGGAACCGATTTTCCGGGTGAACCCAATATCGACAAGACCGACGTTTCGGAAACCGACCTCATTGGATTAACCTCTGCCATTCAGGACCCAGCATTTGGGATTAATTTCAATACGGTGTCCGATGAATATATCTGGCGCAAATTTATGACACCGGGTAAGTTTTATTTGCCGCGCTTAACCGGGGATTATGACCTGTTTGTCTCATCGGGCTATTTCCCCATGGATCCGGGACAGCGGCAGCGCATGGCAGTTTCTGTGGCCCTGGCGGGTGGCGGGGCTACCAAGCAGGCGGATATTGATGCTGCGGTTCAGAAGCAAAAACAGGCCCGGGTGGCGTTCGAGTCCGATTACCAGTTTGCCCAGGCGCCGCTACAGGTTACCGTAACAGCAGTTCCGGGCGATGGAAAAGTCACCCTTTACTGGGATGACATTGCTGAAAAATCCGTCGACCGGTTTATTCAGCGAATTGGCGGAAATCCCAACGACTTTGAGGGATACCGCATTTACCGGGCAACTGATGCAGCCTTCCTGGATGCCAAGGTAATTACCGACGGCCAGGGATCTCCCACATTTTTACGGCCCATTGCCCAGTTTGACAAAAAGGACGGCATTACCGGATATCATCCGGTCGATGTAAACGGGATTAAGTTTTACCTGGGAGATGACACCGGCCTGAAACACGTCTTTGTGGATAGCACCGTTACCAATGGCATGCGCTATTTTTATGCGGTAACAGCGTATGATTTCGGTTACGAAGCGGGCAATATTCCTCCCACCGAAACGGTAATTAAAGTGGTGGTGGGGCCGGATGGCAGCATTACCACCGGTCCCAATGTGGCCGTGGTGCGTCCCCGTGCACCGGTTGCCGGGTATTTACCTGCGGATGTGAAAGAAATTGAACACATCAGCGGGAGTGCGACCGGCAAAATTGGCTACAAAATTATTGACCCGCGGGTGGTTAAGGATGGTCATGTGTATCAGATTACTTTTGAAGATACCGTTAAGCCCGGTCGATTGGTAGATACCCTGACCACCAAGAATTTCACCCTGACGGATATTACCGAAAACCGGGTTGTGCTGGAAAAAAGTACGGCGTTCAACGAAGGCGATGAAGTTCCCATCACGGACGGTTTTCAATTAAGTTTTGTGAACGAGAAGCGGGTAGAGCTGAATAAAGTGAAGAGCGGCTGGAATCATCCGGAGGTGTTTCCTTATGACTTTTCAGTGATTCGCCTGCTGGGTGTACTGGGCGAACAACGACCGGCAGATTACCAGCTCATCATTGGCGATGTGGGAATTGCCACATCAAAGGACACCTCCCTGAGTTTTATCCGTTTCCCGGCGAAACCGGTGAATTTTAAAATC
>WGBF01000256.1 GCA_015494485.1 bacterium
ACATTATTAAGGAATTCGTGTCGGAATTTAGTGCAGACGTTCCGTCCCGAATTCAGTTGAAATATTCCCTGGCCCCGGGGTTACCAGCAACGTTACTCTTTCCGGAACGCGTTCGTCAATTGTTGCGCATTCTAATTCAAAACAGTATCGAAGCGATTCCGGACAAAGGGGACATTTTCATTTCCACGCGGAAAATTTCACAGCGCCGGGATGGTTTGTTGCCGGAGAGTAAATTTTTTCTGGAAAAGGGCGAATATATTGAACTATCGGTTGAAGATACAGGGGTGGGGATTAAACCGGAAATTCTGCCCAATATCTTCAAGCCGTTTTTTTCAACCAAAATTAAAAATAAGATGATGGGTCTGGGTTTGTTTATCGCCTATCAAATTGTTTACAAAATGGGTGGCGATATTTTTGTTGAAAGTACTCCGGGAAAAGGGAGTCGGTTTTCCGCATTTTTACCCATTAAAGGAGAAGATTCCATGTACGAAGTTGTTCCACGGATGGCTGAAGAAAAACCCCTTCAAACTTCTAAAATCCTTATTGTTGACGACGAGTTTAACATCCGCAATATGTTAAAAGAAATTCTGGAGATGAATCACTTTGAAGTACTGACTGCCGGGAACGGACAGGAAGGGGTGGAGCTTTTCAAACACCATGCGGATGAAATTGAATTGGTTATTCTGGATATGGTGATGCCCGTTATGGATGGGCGTCAGGCGTTTCAATACATTCGCAAAATTAAACCGAACCAGAAAGTGCTGGTAATAAGCGGGTATGCCAAGCGGGAAAATCTGGATGAGATATTGAAGTATAAAACATCTTCTTTCTTGAGTAAACCCTTTCAAATTGATGAGATTCTGGATGCAATTCACCGAATGCTGGGCAGAAATTAAGCAAGGTCATTAACCCTGAAGATAGCGGGAATAAAAATCCTCCCAGGTAATGCCAATATCTCGTAAATACAATTTTACCAATTCCATTGAAATGTCATGATGGTTGGGAATTACCAACCGTTGAAACGGAAATTTTTTATTTCGTAATACTACCACATCGCTGTTAAAATAGTCCTCCACGTACCCCATTTTTTTGAATGCGCGGACCAGGCGGTTATAGGAAATTTTTAAATCTGTTTTCATGGTAATGTCCATTGGAAATCCCCTAAATTAATTTTTCGTGATGTTGCTTGTAACTTTTAATATATGCCTGGATGGCGGACTTAATCATCCGCTCCGCTTCCTGTCGTGTCGGCGCCTCAATATGGCATCCGGGTAAGTTGGTGCAACTGGCGATATAGAGATTCTCACGAACTTTTTTTAATTTGATATTAAATTTCATGGCGCAACTCGCTAAATTCCTGTCTATAAATTAATGGTTTTTTCATGTGGCTCACAATACAATAACCATTTTGGAATCCAAAAAATGTGAGCTACACCATATTTCCTGTTGTTGGGAATTGAAATTACAGATTTTTTGAAATAGTTACAACAATATTCCCGGTCAATGAAAATATTTTCTGACAACGTGTATTTCATTTTGGTGGAACCCCAAACCCCGGGAAACGTGGGAGCGGCAGCCCGCGCCATTAAAACCATGGGGTTTACCCACCTCCGGTTGGTGAATCCGTGTGATTACCACTCCCCGCAGGCCCGCTGGATGGCCCATGCCAGCGAAGATGTACTGGAAGCAGCAACGGTATTTCCGGATCTGTCCGAAGCATTGCAGGATATTCATTTTGCTGTGGCCACCACTCAGCGGGAACGGGAGTTTCACTTCCCCTTTTTTACGCCACGGGAGCTGGCTGCAGAACTAACACCGATGTCCCGGGAGCATCGGGTTGCCATTGTGTTTGGGCGGGAACAAACCGGATTAACCAATGAAGAACTCCGGTTGTGCCATGCCATTTCTACCATTCCGGCTGCGGTGTCGCATCCGTCTTTAAATCTGGCCCAGGCCGTGATGGTGTACGCCTACGAGCTGTTTCAATTTAGTTTTGAAGAGGAAAAACGTTACGCGGGCAAACTGGCAACGCATCCGGAAGTGGAGGCGCTGTATCGACATCTGGAAGAAAGTTTGCGGCACGTGGGATTTCAACCCATGGACAACTGGGAAAATTTTATTACCCGTTTTCGGCGGTTTTTTGGGCGTCGGGCGCCGGAAGTACGGGATGTGCGCTTAATGCACAAGGTTTTGCAGGCGTTTGATGTGTATATTTCTCAACTGGAAAAGCAATTGACATCACGGAAGGACAGCGATTGATGAAGATGTATTTTTTAGGCATTGCAGGGACTGCCATGGGCTCCCTGGCCATTTTAATGAAGGAAAAAGGACACACGGTTTGGGGAACGGATGTGGCGGCGTATCCCCCAATGAAAGATTTGCTGGAAGCAGCCCAAATTAAGGTCTACGAAGGGTACGACCCTGCACATCTGGATGAAGCGGTGGATCTGGTTGTCATTGGGAATGCGCTGTCCCGCGGGAATCCGGAAGTGGAACGGGTATTGAATGATAACATCCCTTTTACATCATTGCCCGCTTTAATTGAACGCGAATTGCTTCCGGGGCACCGAAGCATCGTGATTACCGGAACACACGGAAAAACCACTACCACGGCGCTCATGGTTCACGTGCTGAGAACCGCAGGAGAAGACCCAACGTTTATGGTGGGTGGGGTGCCCAAAAATCTGGGGGTTTCCGCCAGGCTGGGTACCGGTAAATGGGTGGTTCTGGAAGGGGACGAGTACGATACCGCATTTTTTGATAAGCAACCCAAATTTCTTCACTATTTTCCCTATTATTTAATCATCAACAACATTGAATTTGACCATGCCGATATTTACAGCTCCGTGGAAGAAATAAAACTGGGTTTTCGCCGCTTGTTGCGTCTTGTGCCGGGTAACGGGCTGGTTGTGGCCAATGTGACCTCAGAACACGTGCGGGACGTGATTGAGCCCTGTTATTCCCGCTGCATCCGGTTAGGTAGTACAAGCCCGGCAGATTTAACGTACCGCATCCTTTCCTCCGGGGCGGAGGGAACCCGTTTTGAAATTTTGGAACACGACAGTTCCCTGGGTGTTTTCTCGTTTCCGTTTCCGGGGGAATTTCAGGTACAGAATGCCCTGGCTGTGTTTGCGGTAGCCAGGGATATGGGAATACCCACGGAGGTGCTGCAGCAGGCATTTACCACCTTTCAGGGGGTGCGGCGGCGTATGGAGGAGTGGGGGCACTGGAAGGAGGCCCTGGTAGTGGATGATTTTGCCCACCACCCCACGGCTATCCAGAAAACGTTGCGGGCATTGCGCAACCGTTACACCGGTCGGCGCATTGTGGCATTGTTTGAGCCCCGCACCAATACCACCGTTCGGAATATTTTCCAGGGGGAATTAACCCGTGCCCTGGCGGAAGCCGATGCGATTGTTGTGGCCCCCGTTCATCGCCCGGAACGCTTTCCGCCAGCAGAGCGGCTTTCCGTGGAAGAAATGGTAGCAGCCCTCCGGAAAGAAGGAAAGGAGGCAACCGCCGTCCAGATCTATTCCGATTTAATTCCAGCCCTGGAAGCGGTAGTACAGCCGGGGGATGTGCTGGTGATTTTAACCAACGGGAGTCTGGGGGGTGTGTACCAGCAACTGCGGGCAATAGTTCAGGCCAATCAGAAATAAAAAGCTGTGTGGAGTTGACCCTCTATTCTTCCTGCAACAATGTTTTTACCCGCGAAAAAATGGCATCCAGCATGGGCTCTGTAAGCTTTCCGGTAAAGGTGTTTTGTTGACTGGGGTGGTAGGAGGCAATCAACGTCAGATTGGTCTGGAGCGAAACCTCAAGGCCGTGAGCAAATTTGGGTCGGGGTTTAAACGGCCCCAGTCCGGCGGCTTCCAGTGTTTGCAACGTGTTAATAAAGGCAAATTGCCCCAAAACGACAATTACCCGCAGTTGATGTAACAATTGGAATTCCTGTTGGAGGTAGGGCCGGCAATTCAGAACTTCTTCCCGCAAGGGTTTGTTATCTGGTGGTGCACACCGGACAACGGCGCTGATGTAACAGTCCCGAAGTTCCATCCCGTCATCCCGGGAAACGGAGTGCGGTTGGCTGGCGAACCCTGCTTTAAATAAGGCCCGGAATAACCAATCACCGCTGCGGTCTCCGGTAAAAATGCGACCGGTACGATTACCCCCGTGGGCGGCCGGAGCCAGCCCAACGATCCACAATCGGGCCTGGGGGTCACCAAAACCGGGAACGGGTTTGCCCCAATAGTCCCAGTCTGCAAAGCGGCGGGTTTTCCGTTGAGCCACTGCTTCCCGCCAGGCCACCAGTCGGGGACATTTCCGGCAGTGTATAACGGATTGATGCAATTGTTGCCAGGGGTCTATCGTTGCCACGATTGAAATTCCTCCAAAATCTGTAACAACAGGGGATACAGGCGGTAATGGTAAATGTTATCCCAGGTGTACTCTTTAATGACCCGCCGAAACATTCGCTG
>WGBF01000257.1 GCA_015494485.1 bacterium
GTCGCCCTGGAGCTGGATGTTCCCTTTGCCACCATTCAACGGGCATTGCAGGCATTTACCGGGGTGTACCGGCGGTTCGAAATTCGCGGAATGTTTGATTCCATCATGCTGGTGGATGATTACGCCCACCATCCCACGGAGATTCGCGCAACCCTGCAAGCTGCCAAAAGCGGATGGCCCCATCGGCGTATTGTGGCGGTGTTTCAACCGCATTTGTACACGCGGACACAGCAATTTTACCAGCAATTTGCTGCGGCATTTCTGGATGCGGATGTGCTCATTGTCCTGGATGTGTATCCGGCACGGGAACAACCTATTGCGGGAGTCAATGGTCGCTTAATTAGCGATGCAGCCCGCACGCTGGGCCACAAGCAGGCGTATTTCCTGGCGGATCGGGAAGCGTTACCGCAGTTTTTAATGCCAAAACTCCAGGAAAATGATATGGTCATCACCATTGGTGCCGGAGATGTGTGGAAAGTGAATCGGCTGCTGGAAGACGCGTTCCGAACCCAGTACCAAGGGACAAAGGTGCAGAAATGAAAGAATCGGTACAACAGCGCTTTCGGGAAGCGGCCCGGGAACTGCTAAAAAAGTGGCCGGAAGACGTTCGGCTGGATGTCCCATTGTCCCCGTTGGTGGGGTATCGGGTTGGGGGTCCGGCAGATGCGCTGGCCGAACCGCGCAACCGGGAACAACTGAGGGAAATGCTTCGGTTTTGTGCCACGCACCAGGTGCCGGTGTTTATCCTTGGAGAAGGGGCGAATCTGTTAATTGCTGATGAAGGCGTTCCGGGCGTGGTAATTCGTTTGCGCCGCTGTTGTCAGGAGCTGTACCATGAAGGCACCCGGGTGTATGTGGGCACAGGCCGTCTGGTGTCGGAGCTGGTAGAATATTGTGAAGCCCATGAATTAGCGGGCGTTGAATTCATGAGCGGCATTCCGGGCACAGTGGGAGGCGCCCTGCGTATGAACGCCGGTGCGTTTGTGGGCGAAATTGGCGACCGGGTGGTTACGATTGATGCGCTGGACATGGCAGGAAACGCAATGACCATTTCCCGCGAAGAGGCAGGATTTGGTTACCGTCGGGCAGAGGGCCTGCAGGACAAAATTTTATTGGGAACCTGGTTGCAACTGGAAAAAGGGGATAGAGCCCAATTGCGGGCCGCCCGGGAGGATTATTTGAAACGCCGTGCCAGCAAACAACCCCTGGAGTATCCTTCCTGTGGGAGTGTATTCAAACGCCCGCCGGGGGATTATGCCGGACGCCTGATTGAAGCTGCAGGGTTAAAAGGGTTGCGGATTGGAAATGCCCAGGTATCGCCAAAACACGCCAATTTTATTGTCAATCTGGGAAATGCAACTGCTGCCGATATCTTTGCGGTTATCCAGACCGTACAGCGCAATGTGTACAGGCAATTTGGGGTATGGCTGGAGCTGGAAGTAAAACTGGTGGGGTTTCCCGCCGAAGCAGTGGAACAAACAAGGAGGCCGGTCAATGTCTAAAAAACGGCGACAATTCATATACCGCTTTTGGCCTTCGCGGGATGGCACCGTTACAGTTTTCATGGTTCTGTTAATCGTGGGAGCCATCGGATTTGGAATTCAGAAAGGCGTGGAATACCTGAAATACGATACTGATTTGTTCATTGTGAAAGATGTTGTGGTCAAAGGCACCACCTATCTTCCGCAAAAGAGGATTTTAAAATTGGCCAATGTGCAAACGGGAATTAAATTATTCAATGTCCGGGAAGAAGTCATTCGGGCACGGTTGCTTCAGAATAAATACATTAAAAATGTTATTGTGAAGCACACCCTGCCGTCAACCGTAACAATTGTGATTCAGGAACGTCAACCCGAATTGTTTCTGGCGGATGGAACGTTGTATTTTATTGATGCGGAAGGACTTATTCTGGTGAAGCCAAAATCCATGCCCATGAAGGAATTGCCCATCGTATCCGGTAGGCGGGTGGCGGAACTGCTTAAAAACCGTCAACCGGTGTACGATGCCCTGAAATTAATCCGCCGCATCCGTACGGTGGATGAAGACCTTGTGCACTTTATCTCCGGAATGATTATCACCCCCGATGGCGATATTCAACTGGAAATAAAACCCAGGGGGACACGGGTCATTCTGGACCCTGTGCATCCCTATTCCAAATTGTATGCACTGGCGGAGTTTATTAAAAAACCGGTGAATTTTAACAATCTGGGAAAAATTCAACTGATTGATTTACGTTTTGAAAACCGCCTGATTATACGGTACAAACCGTCTGTAAAAGGACCAGTCAATCGAGGATAAACTATGGAAAGCAGGATAATAACCGGACTGGACATTGGAACCAGTAAGATTTGTGCCATTATTACCCGGGAGGATGCCGAAGGCAAATTGAATATTATGGGGGTGGGCACTGCCCCGTCCCGGGGAATCCGAAAAGGGGTTGTGGTGAATATTGACCAGACCGTGCAGGCCATTCGCCAGGCAATGGATGAAGCCCAGCAAATGGCTGGTGTGGAAGTGGAGCGGGTATTTGTCGGCATTGCGGGTGACCACATTAATAGCTTAACCAGCAAAGGCATTGTGGGTGTATCCCGGGAAGACAAAGAAATTACCCAGGAAGATGTGGACCGCGCCATTCGGGCTGCCAAAGCGTTGGCACTTCCCATTGACCGGGAAATCATTCACGTTATCCCGCAGGAATTTATTGTGGATGACCAGGATGGCATTCCCGACCCGGTTGGAATGACCGGCGTGCGACTGGAGGTGGAAGTTCACATTGTCACTGCGGCAGTAACTTCCGCCCAGAATGTAGTACGCAGCGTGGAACGTGCCGGATATCTGGTGCAGGATATTGTGCTGGAACCCCTGGCTTCCAGTTTGGCTGTATTGGATGATGACGAACGGGAATTGGGTGTAGTGCTGGTCGATTTGGGTGGTGGTACCACCGATATTGCCATGTTTTTTGAAGGGAACATTCGGGCCACGGCAGTGGTGGCGCTGGGTGGGCAACACGTCACCAACGATATCGCCATCGGCTTGCGAACCCCTCCGGAACAGGCTGAACATATTAAAACGCAGTACGGGGCCATTTTTCACGACCAAATTCGTGCCGACGAAGAAATTCTGGTTCCCAGTGTTGGCGGGCGTCCTTCGCGAAAATTGAGTCGCTCCGTTTTAGTTGACATTATTCAACCCCGAATGGAAGAAATTTTAAGTTTGGCTTATCAAAAAATGAAAGAAACCGATTTAATAGAATTAATGGCGGCGGGTGCCGTAATTACCGGAGGAGGTGCATTGTTGCCAGGAACCGTTGAACTGGCAGAGCAAATCTGGGGACTTCCAGTAAAATTAGGCTTGCCCAAGCCCATGGGTGGTCTCACCAATGCGGTTCAAAATTCCTCCTACAGCACTGGCGTTGGATTGTGTTTATATGGTGCGGAATATTACGACGGAGACCCTCTTTCCGAAAAAAAAGGCGATAATCTCTGGGAAAATGTATACGAAACCCTGAAGCGGTTTTTTA
>WGBF01000258.1 GCA_015494485.1 bacterium
GGTGGAAACGCTGCAGGATCCCACTGCCCACGCGGAAATTATTGCCATTACCGCAGCAGCGGATTTCCTGGGATCGCGGCGGTTGCTGGACACCACCCTGTATGTTACCCTGGAACCCTGCGCCATGTGTTCCGGTGCCATTGTGCTGGCCCGAATTCCGCGGGTGGTGTACGGGGCGACTGACCCCAAAGCTGGTGCGTGCGGAACGCTGTATGATTTGTGTCGGGATCCGCGGTTAAACCACCGGGCGGAAGTGATCAGTGGGGTGCTGGAAGCCAAATGTTCTTTGATTTTAACGGATTTCTTCCGAAAACTTCGGGAGACCAATTAGGAAACGGAGAGGTGCCGGAGCGGTCGAACGGGCACGACTGGAAATCGTGTGTCCCTCGGAAGGGGGACCGTGGGTTCGAATCCCACCCTCTCCGCTACATAGCCGGGCCAATGTGCCCGGCTTTTTTTATTTCCCCTATCGTGTGTCCCTCGGAAGGGGAACCGAAGGTTCCCTGCCTGACTGACTGCGTCAGCAGGCAGGCAGGGAATCCCACCCTCTCCGCTACATAGCCGGGCCAATGTGCCCGGCTTTTTTATTTTTACCCTATTTTGTGTCCCTCGGAAGGGGAACCGGAGGTTATTTACCTGCCCCAGGGAAGGGGAAGGCCTGCCTACCACAAGGATGGGGTAGGCCCGCCTGACTCAGGGATGAGGCAGGCCTGCCCGAGTGGCTGCGTCAGCAAGCAAACAGGCTTGCTGACCCTAAGGAGGAGTGCAGGTAAAGTCGACTCAAGAAACGGAAGGATAATCTGCTTCAAGAAAAAGGGTAAGTTTATCTGCCTCAAAGGGGAGAACCGATTCAAGGAATATTGTGTAATCCAATAAAAAAAATCTTCCCCCTATGAATCCCAACCGGTTGAAAAACCGATTAAACTTTTTCCTACGGAGAACCACCTGAAGCATATTCGGAAAAGGTAACACTACAGGGCAGAACGAAAAAATTGGTGCGGATAAAGTGTTATGTAAGTTTTATCAGAAAAACATCCCATTCAGTACAACCGCTTGCGCTTCACCAGGTACCGCATTAAGGCCACATCAAACGGTTCATCGGTAAACAGGGTTTGAAAATCCACCAGCATTTCCCGACAGCCTTTCTGGAGGGTTGCGTAAAATTCCTGAATCAATTGCCGGTAAGCATCGCGAATAAAATAGGGCTGGGTTTTCACTTCTTCCCCGCTTTCCAGGTCCACAAAGCGAACTTCATCCTTAAACCGAAAAGCAATTTCCTGAGGGTCCAGAATGTTAAACACCAATACCTCATGCTGGTAATGGCGGAAATGGCGGATGCCTTCCAGTATCGCTTCCGGCTCTTCATATAAAAATTCAGACAAAATGATAATTAAGCCCCGCCGCTTAATGCGTTCGGCCACAGTGTGTAGTACGTCGCTAACGCGGGTGCGTTTTTCGCCACTTTCCACCTGCTGAAGCGTTTGCAGTAGAAATTTTAAATATCCGGAGGTAGACCGGGGAGGCAGGAACTTCTCCAGCCGGTCACTAAACAATCCCAATCCAACCGCATCCCGTTGCTTGATGAATAAATATCCCAGCGCGGCAGCCAGATAGCGGGCGTAATCCAGTTTGCTGATCCCATGGCTACTGTAGCGCATGGACCCGGACACGTCCAAAAGTAGGTAAGCCTTCAGGTTGGTTTCTTCTTCGTACTGCTTAATGTAAAAGCGGTCCGTGCGGCCGTACACTTTCCAGTCAATATCCCGGATGTTATCCCCGGGCATGTACTGCCGATGCTCTGAAAATTCCACACTAAACCCGTGGAAGGGGCTTTTGTGCAGGCCCACCATAAATCCTTCCACAATCATGCGGGCAATGAATTCCAGATTTTTTATGCGGGAAACGACCTCCGGCTTTAAAAATTCCCGCGCTTCTGTCGACCGATTTGCCACCGGGTACCTCTTCAAAAATTTGAATAGCAAAATAGATACAACTCCGTTAAATTGCAATGGTCATCCAGAAAAGCCCGAAATGGCTGGAGGGCACAAAAAAATGTACAAGCAGTGTATCCCGCATTACGTTTTTGAATCTAAACAATTCGTATTGATAACGGACTAAAAGAAACGTTAAGGAGAATTCGATATGGAGCTCAAAGACCATTACAAGGTAGTGATTATCGGGTCGGGTCCGGCCGGATTAACGGCTGCCATTTATGCCGGGCGGGCGGAATTAAATCCGCTGGTCATTGAAGGGATTCAGCCCGGGGGACAATTGACCATTACCACGGAGGTGGAAAACTTTCCGGGGTTTCCGGAAGGGATTATGGGACCGGAACTTATGGACCGCATGCACAAACAGGCCGAAAAGTTTGGAACGCACTTTTATTTTGGCACCGTCAATAAAGTGGATTTTTCCCAGCGTCCGTTTCGCCTGGAAGCCGACGGCAAAACCTTTACCGCGGACACCGTCATCATTGCTTCCGGGGCTTCCGCGCGCTTGCTGGGCCTGGAATCCGAAAAGAAACTGATGGGTCGGGGTGTTAGTGCCTGCGCTACCTGCGATGGCTTTTTCTTTAAAGACAAACATGTGGTTGTGGTTGGTGGGGGCGATTCTGCCATGGAAGAAGCCACCTTTTTAACCAAATTTGCCAGTCGGGTAACCGTCATTCATCGCCGGGACAAACTGCGGGCGTCCAAGATTATGCAAGAACGCGCATTCCAGAATCCCAAAATTGATTTCCTGTGGAACAAAGTGGTGATTGACATTCTGGGCACCCCGGAAACCGGTGTTCAGGGGGTAAAACTGAAGGACACCGTTACCGGCGAAGAAAGCGAATTTGCCTGTGACGGTGTGTTTCTGGCCATCGGGCACGTTCCTAATACCGACATTTTCAAAGGCCAACTGGAACTGGACGAAAAAGGCTACATCATTACCGAAAAGGGTACGACTAAAACCTCAGTCCAGGGCGTATTTGCCGCCGGGGATGTGCAGGATGCCATTTACCGCCAGGCCATTACCGCTGCCGGAAGCGGATGCCAGGCAGCCCTGGATGCCCAGCATTACCTGGAAGAAAAGGCCTTTCAGGAAGCCCAGAAAGCCAAGGCCAATTCTTAAAATTTGTGCCCTCCAACTTCATTCAATGCCCGGTACGGAATATTCGTGCCGGGCTTTTTCTGTTACCGTGCACTACCCCCTTTTTATTTCCAACACACCGCACGGGAATTTACATCCCTCCGATTCCCACCGTTGCCTTTTCGGGTGGTGACTATTAACTTATTTTGCAACCAACACTCAGGGGAAGTATTTCATGAATGAACGCTGGCAATTAACGGGTAAAAAAGCGCTGATAACCGGAGGTAGCAAAGGCATTGGACTGGCCATTGCCCGGGAGCTCCTGCAATTCGGTGCGGAAGTATTCATCGTAGCGCGGGATGAAAACGTGCTCTCCACCCGCATTAAAGAATTGAAATCCCTTGGCACCATTAACGGTCTGGCTGCTGACATTGCCCAACCGGCCGACCGCCAGCTTATTGTGGACACGATTAGCAATTTGTGGAATTCTCTGGACATTCTGGTCAACAACGCGGGGACCAACATCCGCAAAAAAGCGGTGGAGTACGACGACAAAGAATATCAATTCTTATTGGAAACCAACATGCATTCCGTCTGGGACTTAACCCGCAAAGCGTATCCGTTGTTAAAAGCTGCCAATGGTGCCAGTGTGGTAAATGTTACCTCTGTTGCCGGATTAACCCATCTGCAAACCGGTCCGCCGTACGCCATGGCCAAAGCTGCTGTAACCCAGCTAACCCGCAACCTGGCGGTGGAATGGGCGCCGGATAATATCCGGGTCAATGCGGTGGCCCCCTGGTACATCCGCACCCCGCTAACGGAAGGCGTGCTTTCCAATCCGGATTACCTGCAGCGGGTGCTGGCACGAACCCCTATGGGACGGGTTGGCACCCCTGAAGAAGTGGCCGCAGCGGTAGTATTTTTATGCCTGCCGGCCGCCAGCTACATTACCGGCCAAACGCTTCCGGTGGATGGTGGCTTTATGGTGTATGGCTTCGCGTAAACTGAATAAAGCGGTGGGTCAAAATCCGGGATTATTATTGAATAATATCAGGAGCCGTTCAATCCAAAAATTAAAAGAGGGTTTATGAATCGCTTTCAGATTGTAGGGGAATTCCTTCAGTACCTCCGGCATCACAAAAAATGGTGGCTTTTCCCCATTATTTTTCTTTTACTCCTGCTGGGTGTGCTGGTAATTCTGGTTGAGGGGTCTGCCATTGCACCGTTTATTTACACGTTGTTTTAATTACGGTGCATTAACGCTTATTTGCCCTGCAGGCTTTCCCCGGTCCGTATTACTGTTTATGCCCACGGAGTTTGTCCCATAAATTGTGTAAAATATATCCCACAATATTGGGATTTTCTTTTAACCGGCGGGTAGAATAGGCAAACCATTCCGTCCCGAACGGCACGTACACCCGCAGTTTGTAGCCGGAATTGATAATGATCCGTCGCAACTGCGGGTCCACCCCTAACAGCATTTGAAATTCAAAGCGGCTTTTATCGATGTTAAACTGGTCAATAATGCGGAGGGCTTCCCACACCAGTTTTTCATCATGGGTGGCAATTCCCACATACGAAGCCCCGCCGGTCAACAGTTTTTCCAGCGCATAGGCATAATTTTTATTGATAATAACCTTGTCCTTGTAGGCAATTTCGCGGGGTTCCACATAAATGCCTTTACAGAGGCGTAAATTGGGTTTCAAAGGCAACAGGTCATTAATGTCCTGAATAGTGCGCCGCAGGTAGGCCTGCAATACGGTTCCCACATTGTCAAATTCCTCCCGCAGGCGACGGTAAATTTCCAGCGTATCGGTGGTGCAGGAGGAATCTTCCATATCAATGCGGACAAAATTGCCGTGGTTTTTAGCGGCCTTTACCAGGGTACGGATATTTTCAAAACAAAATTCTTTGTCAATTTTTAATCCCAGCTGGGTAAGTTTAATGGAAATGTTGGCATCCAGCTTTTCTTCCTGAATCACATCCAGCACGCGCATATAATTGGCCAGCGCATTACGGGCTTTTTCCCTATCCTTCACTTCTTCGCCCAGCACATCGATGGTGGCACAGGCACCCTCCGCCATCAGTTCCCGCACCACCCGCACCGCATCGGACATGTGTTCCCCGGCAATGTAGGGGCGCGAAAAAACACCCACAATCGGTTTGGGAACAAACGGTAATGTTAATGAAATCAGTTTATTCATCCATCCCATGGGCCGCTCCTTTCGTCTTCCCGCTTTTCACATTCTCTAAAAGAAAATAGAATTTTGTGAAATTTATGTCAATTGAATTAAAAATTCTCCCACGTCGGATTATCGCTTTTTCATTTTCCCTCTGTCTGGCACCATTCTTTCTATTATATTTGAACCGTTTTTGGAACGGACAGCAGTGGAGGAATACAGTATGAAACTGGTTGTGCAGGAAACCCATATTCCGGATGTGAAAATCATTATTCCCGTGGTATATCACGATAATCGCGGTTTTTTTCTGGAAACGTTTCATGCCGATAAATACCGGGAATTGGGCATTGACCGCACCTTTGTGCAGGATAATCATTCCCATTCCCGAAAAGGGGTGTTGCGCGGGTTGCATTACCAATTAACCCGCCCCCAGGCAAAATTGATTTATGTGACGTACGGTGAAATTTACGACGTGGCGGTGGACATTCGCGTGGGTTCCCCCACGTTTGGCCAATGGGTAGGGCACCATTTAAGCGGCGACAATCATCATCAATTATTCATTCCGGAGGGGTTTGCCCACGGGTTTTATGTGTTGAGCGACCGGGCGGATGTTATTTACAAATGCTCCGATGTGTATGTACCCGGTGATGAATTTGGCATTGCGTGGAACGACCCAACGTTAAACATTGATTGGCCGCTGGTGGGTGAACCGATTGTTTCGGACAAGGATGCTCAGCTGCCGGCGCTGAACGCCGCCCCGAAGGAGCATCTGCCCCGCTACTAAGCAGCGCGATTTAATGAAACTGTTCCAGCAGGCGTTCAATGATATCCACCGCCTTCACGCCTTCCGCTTCGGCATTAAAATTGGGTAAAATGCGGTGCCGCAATACGGGAATGGCCGCAGCGCGCACATCTTCTTCCTGAGGGGTAAACCGCCCCTGAAGGGCTGCCCGTGTTTTGGCTGCCAGAATGAGGTATTGGGACGCCCGCGGACCCGCTCCCCAGTTAATCCACTCTTTAATAAACTGGGGTGCTTCGGGATTTTCCGGTCGGGTAAGGGTGGTTAATTTTACGGCATATTCCACGACGTGATCTGCCACCACCAGCTTGCGGATTAAATCCTGGTAGGCCAATACCCCCTGGCGGTCGATGACCTTTTCCAGTTTCGGCTGCGCATGGCCGGTGGTTTCTTTTACGATGGTCACTTCTTCATCAAAGGAAGGATAATCAATCCACAGATTAAACATGAACCGGTCCAGTTGCGCTTCCGGCAACGGATAGGTACCCTCCTGTTCGATGGGATTCTGAGTGGCCAGAACAAAAAAGGGCTCCTCCAACCGATACGTTTCTCCGGCAGCGGTTATTTTATGTTCCTGCATGGCCTCCAGCAATGCCGACTGCGTCTTCGGCGGCGTTCGGTTAATTTCGTCTGCCAGTACAATATTGGCAAATACCGGTCCTTTTACAAAACGGAAGTGCTTGCGACCGGTACTCATATCTTCTTCAATAATTTCTGTTCCGGTAATGTCCGAGGGCATTAAATCCGGGGTAAACTGAATCCGGCTGAATTTTAAATCCATCACGTCGGCCAGGGTGTTAATCAGAAGGGTTTTCGCCAACCCCGGCACCCCCACAATTAAACAATGTCCCCGGGAAAAGAGGGCTATTAACAATTGTTCAATAATGTCGTCCTGCCCCACAATACGTTTGTGTATCTCCGTTACAATTTTATTGTAAATGGTGGCAAATTCTTCCAGTTGCTGCAGTTCTTTTTCCGCCTGCTGTGGTGTTTCCGGCATGGTGACTCCCAAATTAGGTGAAGGGTGATTTTACAGAAAAATCCCTGCCAGCGCAAATGGAAAGCGAAGTCATCCGCGTGTGCCGGTGTTGGAATGACTTTTCTTGCAGAGAATAGCGGAAAGTTGGCTTGACCTTGCGCCTATTGTTTTAGATATCGGTAGTACAAAATGAAGTGCAGATTAGAAGCCCCGATTTGCTCTCTTACACTACGATATTTTCGGAGGAATAGAATGCTGAACGAACATCCGGGATCAGGTTTTGAGTTACAACACCCCCAGTGCCTGCAAGGCATGGACGATCAATGCCAAAAAGGGGATTAACAACACCGTTCGCAACACAAACAGCGTTAGCAAATCTCCGACGGTAATAGGAACATCCCGGAACATGTCCAAGATCATGGGCCCCAGGCTGGAGAAGAAAATCAACTGGGATACGGAAAGCACGGCAATAAAGAACCGTCCCGCCAACGGGGCATCCACCACCAGCAACGCCGGGATGTACATTTCGGTAATTTCCACCAGCACAGCCGGTGCAATGGTGTGAGCCCCCGGCACGGCCAACCATTGCAAGACGGCCGCCACCGGTTTGCCCAGCCACTGAAACACGGGCGTAAAATGGGCAATCACCAGTGCCAGTGTCCCCACCGAAACAATCGTGCTTAAAATCCCCGCCGCCAGAACCAGACCATCCCAGAATGCCCGCTCCAGGCCCTCAACCAGGGGTGGGGCCTGACGGGCCTGCTGCACACCAGCCTCCCAGGCACGGGTAAGGATCCCCTTCCCTTCCGATGTGCCCTCATCCGCTTCCGGCAGCGGCTGATTGTGAACATCCACATGGGGTTTGCGGCAAATGGGCGGAATCCGCACCAGAATGGCGGTTAACCCCACCACGCTCACAAAATATATGACCACAATTAACGGAAAAAGGTGCAGCAAGTCCAGGGTTGCCGCCACCACCCCCACAAACCCAATGGAA
>WGBF01000259.1 GCA_015494485.1 bacterium
ATTCAGGAGCATATTCAGTTTGGGGAACGGTTGAATAACGGGTACTATGTGGTGCTGGATAAGCAGACCAATACCCCGCTGTTGCTTAAGCTGGAGAAAATCCACACCGAACGGCTGGCCCGGTTAGCCAATGGGCAGTTCTTTGCCTGCGTGGATATGAAAGAAAAAGGCGGTACGATGTACGATATTGATTTCTTTCTGGCGCCCATGGATGGCAAACTGGCTATTACGGATGTGTTTGTTCACAAGGTAAACGGCAAACCCCGTTACCGCTGGGTGGAGGAAAACGGCGTGTGGAAACGCGTCCCGGTGAAATAAAATGTTAATTTGGCAATAAGAAATTGAATATAAAACCCGCCTGTCAGAGCGAACTTTCAGGCGGGTTTTGGGAACGGACAGGTGGCTATTGAATTAAATTCGCGTGTTCAAACATTAGGTGAAGGAACCCGTAATCCGTACCGGGAACGGGAGACGGATTGCCGGCTGTATCCTGGGGTGGAAAAATCACGTGGACTTCTATTTGATTATGGTCACTCTGGTCACTATCCGTTGCATTAATTAATGATAAATCCGGGGTACGTACCCGACTACTAACCATAATGTGAATAGGACGTTTGGCTGCCAGTACATTCCCATCGCCATCTTTTAAATCGGCAACTCCCCAGAGGGTAATAAAGGAAAATAATTGAGGCATTAACGGGGTACCAATCCCGGTATTCCCGTGCATTAATTTATCGTAACCGACTCCGCCAAAAAAGGTGTGGTCACCGGTACCTGCTTCTTTATGAACAACCTGAATGTTGTCTACTACAAATGTCTGGCCGTTATCCCGCGTATAACGGATATTTACCGAAAGGACTGCATCCTCAGAATCCGTGGCATCTTCATCGGTAACATCTTTTGTTTCCACGGAAAAGCTACCGGATCCCAGTGCAATTTTGTTGGAAAACGGGGTGGGGTTTAGGTTTGGATTGATCACCGCCGGACCGGGCAGAATTTCATACGCTGCGTCGAATTCACGGTCAGCGCCGGTAAGAATTACATTTTCAAACATCATGTGTAAAAAGCCATGGTCTGTCCCCGGCACGGGATCCATATTTCCCTGCAAATCCTGAGGGGGAAGAATAATGTGGGTTTCTGCGCGGTGAAAATCATGGTCGGATTTGTCCGTATCGCCGGAGGCAATCATTTTTAAATCGTCATCCCGAACGCGGGTTGCCACCATTAAATGAATCAGTCTATTGGCGGCGATGATTGTATCGGTAGTTGCATCTTTTAAATCTGTTGTGCCCCAAAGGGTGATATAGGCAAACATTTTGGGCATAAGTTGGGTGCCAATTCCGGTGTTCCCATGCATTATTTTGTTCCGGCCTATGCCACCAAAAAAGGTGTGATCTCCGGTTCCCGCTTGTTTATGAATAATTGCGATGTGGTCAATCTTATACTCCCGGCCGTCGTTCCCTTTAAAGCGAATATCCACAGATTTAACCTGATCCCGCGAATTTGGGCTATCATCCGGATCCAGGTCCTCGATGCTGATTTGGTAACTGCCGGTAGTCATGGCAATGTTATCCGAAAATGGCGTCGGGTTCATTGCCGGATTCATTACTGCAGGACCCGGTAGTACTTCGTAAACCGGTGCGCCGCTTCGACTTTGGCTTTCGGAAAACTGCACCAGGTCAGGTGCCGAAACGCTGGCGGAACGTTCACTGGATGAAACGTCAGTATCCAGAATGTCCTGGCTCTTTTTTGCGCAGCTGGTAAATAAAAGCGCGCTTAATCCCAAAACGGATAGAAAGCGAATTAAATTAAACATGATGACTCCTTTGGTTTTAATGAAACCGGACAATTGCCGCTACTTAAAAGAGGTAGCAATCGCCGTAATTGTTAAATTCAGGAAAAGTTTACGCGAAATGGAATGAAATAAACGTAATGTGGCCTACACTCACTGTGGATTGTTTGGGAAAAGAATGGAAAAGGGTAAAACCGCCGGATTAAAATATTCGGACAGCCTAAAATTCTTCAAATATCCGTTTTCCATTCTGGCGCCCCATATTTAACAACACTTTTTGGCCTTCATTCAGGTAGGCAGCTACCACCCGCCCGATAAAAATCAGGTGGTCGCCACTGTCCACTTCCTGCTCTAGTACACATTCCATGTTGATGGTTGCATCCGTAATAAGCGGGGAACGGATGTGGCGTGCGGAGGTGGTTGCCACGCCGGTGGCGGCAAATTTGTCCACTTCGTTTCCGTGGGTGGAGCCGAAAAATTCCACCACTGGTTGCAGCCCTTTGTTGGGCACGGCAATAACAAATTCCTTACTTTCACGAATCAAGCGGTGGGTGTAACCGCTTTTGGAAAGGGCCACGGCAAACAGCGGTGGCTCCCAGGAGCACTTCATATTCTATCCGGCGACCATTCCGCTGGGACGTCCGGAGGCATCCACCGAAATCACCAGCACGCAACTTTCGGGTTTAAACCGGTTAAATGCTTCTTTGGCGCTGCAGACAATCATGGTCAAATTTTCGGTAACGGTAAGAAAACGCCCATTTTATTCGAACATTCACTTGTAAAGGAAGTTGGGAATTTAATACATTAAAAAGGGAGATATGCAAATAATCTTTTTATTTTGGTTTAATTTTATCCTATATTGAAATTTACCATGTGGGCGAAAATAAGAACAGCGGAATGAAAAGCAAACTGGATCGACGAAAACAGATTATCTCCTTGTTGAATGAGCGCTTTCGGGAAACGGCTGTTACCCGCCCGACGGATAACCTGGCCGCTGCGTCCACATCGGCACTCCCCAAATCCAGCGAACCCGATACCCTGCTTCCTCAACTGTATCACTTCTATCGCAGCGTTATTCATAACATCAATAGCGGGTTGCTGGCCATTGATTTTGATGGATCCATTACCTTTGCAAACAAAAAGGCCACGCAGCTATTGGGCTATACGGGAAAAGAATTGCAAAACATGGCGGTTCAGCACCTGTTTGCAGACGGGGAAGAAGCGGCACGATTGCTGCAATTGCTGAAGTTGCCGGGCAAACAAATTAGCGAAAAAGAAACCCGCTTCCGGCAGAAGAACGGTCAGGTGATTACGGTAAGTATGGATGCGGCGCCCATTAACGACGCCAGCAATCAATTTCAGGGAATTACCCTGTTGTTTCGGGATATTACGGAATTAGTTCAGTTGCGCGATCAGATGAACCGCATTGAGCGACTGGCGTTGGTGGGGGAGCTGGCTGCCGGTATTGCTCATGAAATCCGAAACCCCCTGGGCGGTATTAAAACCGCTGCGCAGGTGCTGCGGGACAGCTTTACCGAAGAGGATGTGGAGTCCCAGCTCATTGACCGCATTATCCGGGAAGTGGACAAAGCCAACAAATTGCTAAAGGAATTTTTTAAGTTTGCCCGTCCCACCCCGCCTCAATTTGCTCCGGTGGATATTGAGATGATAATCGATGGGGTGTATTTGCTGCTGGCCCCCCGCCTGAAAAAACAGAACATCAAGTTTGTGGAAAACGCGGAACCGCATTTGCCCCAGGTGTACGTGGATGAAACCCAGATTGAACAGGTAATCCTGAATTTATTCATGAATGCCATCGATGCCATGCCCGAAGGCGGAACGTTGCAGGTGCGGATTTCCCGCCGCACCATCTCCATGGTGGATGAAAGCCTGACCATGGACAAATCACCCCAACTGGAATACGTGCTGGTGGAGGTCATCGACACCGGTACCGGTATTCCCGAACGCATTCTGCCAAAAATATTCAATCCTTTCTTTACCACTAAAAAGGACGGGGTCGGTTTGGGGCTATCCATTTGCAGCCGCCTGGTAGAGGAAAACCACGGCAAAATTGACGTGATGAGTGAGTTGGGGAAGGGAACCACTTTTTTTATTGCGTTACCGGTGTTTAAACAATAAGGAGACAAACCAAGAATGGAGGATGTAAAGCGATTATTAATTGTCGACGATGAGGAAACCATTACATTCAGCCTGTACCGGGCATTCATTAAAGCGCCGGTCGATTGTGAAGTGATTACGGCCGAAAGTGGGGAGGAAGCCTGGGAACGCATTCAGGAAAAACCGTTTGATGTGGTGATAACCGACCTGGCCATGCCCGGAATGGACGGATTTGAGCTGTTGAAGCGGTTAAAGCAGGAATTTCCCGCCACGCGGGTAATTATTATTACCGCATACGGCAGTGACGAAAAAGAACAACGGGCTTATGCCATCGGGGCGGATAAATATCTGGAAAAACCCTTCGATATTAATGAATTGAAGAATTTAGTATTTCAATGGATGAGTTAGAAGGAAACAATACGTTATGGCGCTGGTAGGGAATTTAAAAGACTTAAAACTGACCAATATTATTCAAATTAATTGCATTGAACGGAACATTGCGCGGGTCACCGTAAAAAACGGGGATCAGCAGGGGTATATTTATTTTTCCGGCGGGGAAATTGTTCATGCGGAATTCGGTGCGTTTGTGGGTGAACAGGCCGTGCACGAGATGCTGGCACTCATGGAAGGGGAGTTTAAAGTGGAAAGTGGCGTTACGGCTCCCACCCGAACCATCAATCAGCCGTGGAATTCCATTGTGCTGGAGGGATTGCGCTTAATTGACGAACGAAAAATTAAAACGCCCAGTGTTCCCCACCAGTTGTTATCCACCATCAAAAGCATGGAAGAAGTTCGGGATGTGACTATCCTGGATTATTCCGGCAATGTGGTGGAAGGCACCAAACTCCCACGGGAGGATGCCATATTTTTTGCCTTTGCGCGGTACAAAGTGCGCAAAATGTTAAATCTGTTTTATGCGGACATTTTTCAATACATTCAATTTCGGACATCGGATGCCCAATATTTTGTGTTTGATTACCGGCCCAATATTGTGATCATCCGTACCGATTTGAAAATTGTGGTTGGGGATTTTACCCGCCGGATTAAGAAGGTGTTAAAGCAGTTAGAGGTCAGTGGATATTAATAATTGAGGGAAGCAGGGGACGTGCTATTACCAGTAGGGGATGGGGTACAAAAGGAACTGAATACCTCCTATACGCAATTTGATCGGCTGCTGTATGATTTGTTTGAAAATCGGTTTAGTGGGTATTTACGAATAAGTTTTTGGGGCTTTGAAGGTCTGCTGGTGCTGGATGCCGGTCGGATGGTTCAGGGAACCACCTCCGAGCGGGAAATTTATCTGGTGGGAGAACAGGCCGTTCTCCGTATTTTAACCAAAGTACAGGACCCCGATGGTGTGATTGAAATTATTTCCCTCTCCAATGAAATTGCCATTACCCTGGGGTTTGCCCTGCAGGCTGTTTTGCATGAAGATAATGACGTGCTGCAAAAAGCCACGATTAAGGATATCGTTCACTTTGTGGGCGCTGAGGGCATTACGGGGTATCTGGACATTGAATTTCATGCCCAAAAGGGGAATGGTACGCTGTATTTTCTGGAAGGGCAACCGGTGGATGCAATCATTCGCACTCCCTCCGGGAAAGTGGCCGGTGGCCAGCCGGTAATTGCTAAAATTCTGGAAATTTCGGAGAAAATCCATCCCGACGTCCGGCTTTATTACACCAGTGGCCAACCAAAAATCATTGAGGAATACGCATTTCTGCTACCGTGGGCGCATCAACGGTACATGGACTTTATTAACGACGTCATTCGCATTTTTAACGAATCAATTAAACAAGGGGTGGTGCGCCGGAAATCGTTCCTGGATCACCTGGAGGAATTAAAAAATCAACTGGCAGAGGAGTATCCGTTCTTTCAGCCGGAAAATGATACCCTGAGCTTTCAGAACGGGCAGTTTGTGCTCAAGAAAATATTGCACCACAAGTCGTTTTTACTGGGATTTACCGAACTGGTACGCCAAATTATGCGGCGTGTCCCGGACCGGCGTTTAAAAAAGCTGGACCAGGAAAAAATACTCAATGCGTTGCTGGAATTGCAGGAACACTACGGTATTCCCCAGCAGCAATTTAATGTTCCCTCGTTTGTCTACCGCGTATTTGAGGAGCGTGCGCTATGATTACCAACCATTTAAGCCAGTTGCTGGAAGTGCCCGGCATTGAAGCCGTTTTACTATTTACTTACCACCGGAAAGAACTGTTTAAATGGCACAAGGCCGAATTTAACGACCATATTACCCAGGAAATTGCCGAAACATTTATTCAGATTTTCGGGATTGAGGAAAAAACCGCACTCCGTACCAGAGAAATTGCCGTCCCTTACGAAAAGGGCATTGTAATTGCCCGCCCCTTTGCTAAATTTTTTGTTATTGTGGTGGGCAAGCATAAACTGGATGTGCCCCTGGTTCGCATGATTCTGGATGTGGCAATGGATGACGTGGAAAACGACAGGAAATTTCAGAAATTAATTAAACACGCTCCCACAGAAAAGTTTGGATATATTAATGAATTTAACCTGGATGAAAAAGAAATTGCCTTTGTGGAACGCGTACAATCCGGTCACGGGGAGATGAGCGATGGTTCAGAAAATTGAAGATGATATGATTTTCCGGTTGAGTCACAAACGCTCACCGGGGGAAGTGAAGCTCAAATCGCTGGAATGGGCAGTGGTTACCCAGCTGGACGGAGAAAAAACGGTAGAAATAATTGCCGAAATTCTTGCCCTTTCGGAAGAAGAAAAAATTTCAATTTTTTCCCATCTTCTTCAGGAAGGATTGCTGGAGTACGTGGGACAACGGCAATCCCGATCCTATGTGGATGCGGCCTTACTGGACGATATTGAATATCAGTTTACCCTGTTTATGGGCCCCGTGGCGCCAGTCATCATGGATGAAATACTGGAGTTACTGGGACGGAATCGAACCAATCTGGAAATGCATCAGCTCTCCACCCTGGTGGAGTTACTGGCACTGGAAATTACCAATGAAGAAAAGCAAAAAGCGTTTAAGAAGGAAATGGTGCAAAAAATCTTAACGGTAATTCGGGGAGCAGCCAATGAAAACGTATAAAATGGGACTTCGGGCAAAGATTATTCTTGCCATTGTAGTCGGAACCATGTTGATTGGAAGCGTTCTGGTGGGCATTACCTTCTTTTATTTAAATCGCGTCTTGTCAGATTCTCTGATTCAGCAGGGATATCTGGTAGGAAACAGTCTGGCAGAAGCCACCGCGGAAAAAATTATTGAAAAAGATGTTATAGCTTGTCGACAAATTACCGAAAAATATAGAGAATATCCGAATATTGAGTACATTCTGATTGAGGACCCGGACAACAATGTGATTACCGATACCTTTAACGGCCAGATTCCGGATCAGTTAAAACAAACAACACTGTCGGAGGAGGATTTCAGCGAAAAGAAATATGTGATTCAAAAAGTGGTGTTGGACAGCCCCCAGGGTAGCCGGGAAATTTACGAAGTGGGCATTCCGATTGAAGAAGGATTAATCGGGTTTATTCGTCTGGGAATGAAAAAAGAATTTATTGATACCATTATTCGGAATACCCTGTTAACAATCGGATTAACAATTATTGGTGGCATGGTCATCGCAATTGTTTTATCTTTGATAATCATCACGGTTCAGGTTACCCGGCCTGTCCTACATTTGACGCATGCAGCAGAGAAAATAAGCCTGGGCGAGTTTGATTTTCCAATTGAAGTAACGGCAAAAAATGAATTGCAGGATTTGGGGGTGGCACTGGACCGAATGCGTGAAAGTTTACGCACATGTATTGAACGATTGCGAATGGGAAGAAAAAAATAATGTTCCAATAAAAACCAGGGAGAAATTATGGTTCAGGTCAAGAAGTTAAAAGATGGTAGCCGCCAGATTATTCTGGCTCCGCAGCAGTTCGATGAAATTACCAAAATTTTATCCGAACTGGCCGCGAAAACAAAGGCTTCGACCATATTGCTGGCCGATATTAGCGGGCAATTGATTACCCAACGGGGGAATACGGATGATATCAATACCGCGATTTTATCTGCGCTGGCTGCCAGTGATTTTGCCGCCACGTCGGAAATGGCCAAATTGGTGGGGGAAGACGCCAAATTTAAGTTGCTGTTCCACGAAGGGGAAAAGCGCAACGTGTATTTAAGTAATGTGGGGGATAATTTTTTCCTGGTTGTGGTGTTTGACGTCAGCGTTACCCTGGGACTGGTGCGCATTTACACCAAAAAGGCCATCGAAAATCTCATTAAGGTTTTTGAATCTTCCGAAACAGCCGATGACAGCAGTAAAATAATCGATGATGATTTTAGCAGCATGCTGGGTGATATGCTGGATGAATCCTTTAAATAAACGTTGTGAACCGACGAAAAATCTGTTTAAATTCAACGCTTAAAAACGGGGCTTTTGTATGTTTATAAATTGGGCGTTACAGGAAATTAATCTGAAAATTGTGTATTACGGGCCGGGAATGAGTGGTAAAACCACCAATCTGGAATACATTCACTCCAAACTGGATCCTTCGTTAACCGGCGAATTGGTGACGTTAAAAACCAAAGAAGACCGAACCATTTTCTTTGATTTTATGCAGATTGAAGTCGGGCGAATTAAAGGGAAGAAGCCCAAATTCAATCTGTACACCGTTCCCGGTCAGGTATATTATGCTTCCAGCCGGAAAATTATCCTGAATGGGGTGGATGGCGTGGTATTTGTTGCCGATTCCCAGAAAGACCGCATGGAAGGCAACATTGAAACATTGCTGGATCTGGAGAAAAATTTGCAGGAAATGAACCAGACACTGGAGAATTTCCCCTGGGTCATTCAATACAACAAACGGGATTTACCCAATGCCGAAAGCCTGGACGTGCTGCAGAAGCGGCTAAATTTATTTAACGTCCCGTATTTCGAAGCGGTGGCCATAAAAGGCGTTGGGGTATTCGATACGCTGAAAGCCATCATTAACCTGGTGGTTCAGCACGTGCAAAAACAAATTTAACACGTTGCATCCAAATGAATTGTTGAAAAAGCCTTTGAAATGTCATTTTCAAAGGCTTTTTTCTTTTTTATGAAGAGCGTGAATCACATCCTGCTGCAAAAACCCGTTGTGGGCTGGATACTGTATGATTGGGCCAACAGTGCGTTTGCCACCACCATAATGGCTGCAGTATTACCGAATTATTTCAGCCGGTTTATCGCAGCGACCATTCCTCCCGCCATGGCCAGCAGTTTGTGGGCATACGGAAATACAATTGCCATGATCGTTGTTGCCCTGGCGGCTCCGGTTCTGGGCGCCATTGCGGACTACAAAAGCAATAAGTTGCGTTTTCTTTTTGTATTTTTGGTTATTGGCGTATTGGCAACCGCCGGGTTGTATTTTCCCCGTCAGGGGGAGTGGTTGTTTGCCGAAGTCCTGTACATTACGGCCTTCATTGGGTTTGCCGGTTCCATTGTGTTTTATGATGCCCTCCTGCCCCTGATTGTGCCCCGTCGCTACATGGATACGGTTTCGGTGGTCGGATATGCTGTGGGGTACCTGGGAGGGGGATTGTTGCTCATGGTCAACCTGGCGATGATTTTGCAGCCGCAGTTCTGGGGATTTGAAACCACCGTGGAGGCCACCCGATGGGCATTTGTCAGTGTGGCCGGGTGGTGGTTTATCTTCAGTTTACCCATGTTTAAATGGGTAAAAGAACCACCGGCCCAAACACCGTTGCCGGGCAAATCGGCCATAACCGTGGGGTTTGACCGCACGCTGCGGACACTGCGGGAAATTCGCAAATACCGGCAGGCGTTTCGGTTTTTGCTGGCATTCTGGCTGTACAGTGATGGCATTGGTACCATTATTAAAATGGCGGTCATATTCGGTACCGAAATCGGTATTGGGCAAACGGACTTAATTGGGGCCATTCTGCTGGTTCAATTTGTGGGCATTCCCCTTTCTCTGGTTTACATCCGCCTGGCAAATCGGTTTTCCACCAAACGGGCAATTCAAATTGGGCTAATTGGCTACACCCTGATTACGATTGGCGGGTTTTTTATTCGGGAAGGCTGGCATTTCTGGTTACTGGCATTTATGGTTGGATGTGTTCAGGGAGGAACCCAGGCGCTTAGCCGTTCCCTGTTTGGGCGATTAATTCCCAGAGAGATGAGCGGGGAATTCTTTGGGTTTTATGATATCAGCCAGAAATTTGCCGGGATTGTGGGGCCGTTGCTGTTTGGGGTAACCGCCCATTTGACGGGGAACTCCCGCTGGGGAATTTTAGCCCTGATCATCTTTTTCATTGGGGGAATTTTGCTGCTGGAACGGGTTTCGGAATCCGAAGCCGGGCCGTCCCAGCCATCCCCGCAACCCGTGTAGAAAATAAATTGGTGTACTATGAAATTTATTTCTATATTGGCACTCTTTTTAATCACGGTTCAGTTGGCCTGGGCACAGCCGAAAAGGACGTTTCGTGTGGCACAGTTTGACATTCAATATTCTATTTCCGATGAAGGTGTGGCGTTGCAGGTGAGTGAGTTACTAAAACAGGAACATCAGCGGCTACAACGCTTTTTTCCGCCCTTCACCATGCGGCAGCGGTATGGCATTGAAATTCTCCCTGCACCGGAGTGGACGGCGTTTCGGCGGCGCATGGGGTTACCGGCGTGGAGTGGGGGAGTGTATGTGGCGCGGGAGCGCAAAATTTTTTTGCCGGGGCAAAACGTCACTCAGTCGTTATTTACTCTTGAGCACACTTTCCGCCATGAACTGGCCCATTTGTTTCTTCAGGCGTATCTTCAAACCGTCCCTGTACCCCGGTGGTATCACGAAGGATTTGCCGAATACGTGAGTCAGGGGAATTTGACCATGGAAGATGGCCGTCGTTTGGCCAATGCCATCTGGGGCAAAAATCTGTTGCTGCTGGCGGATATCGACAGCTTAAATGAGCTGCCGGCCTCCCGGGCCCGACTGGCTTATGTGGAGAGCCTGTCGGCCTTTTTGTTTTTGTTGAAGCAACTGGGTGGTGCGGCAAACCTCCCGGCATTTCACGAAACTGTAAAACAGCAGGGATGGGATCAGGCCTTAACCCGTCATCTGCAGATGGATGCCATCGATTTTGAAATCAAATGGTACCACTGGCTGGAAGCGGAATACCGGTGGTTTATTTTTACCAATCTGGATTTCTGGCTGTGGGTTCTGGCCGTTTTGGGATCCATTGGAATTTATTACCAGATCCGTCGTCGGAATAAAAAGCGGCTGGCCGAATGGGAAGCCCAGGAACGTTACCAGTTTCCAGTTACACCGCCCTGGCGAACGGAAGAGGATGAATGGGACGACCGGCCACCCAAAAAATGAATTGTCGTGTGCACTTTGAATTTCGGTTGTCTAAATTTGGCACTTGTTTTTGGAATAATGGTGGGGTAATCATTAACAAAAAGGGAAGAACCGATGTACGTACCAAAGAAAATGTTTTTTACCAAAGGTGTTGGCCATCATAAAGAAAAACTGGCCAGTTTTGAAATGGCCCTGCGAAATGCCGGCATTGCGCCGTTTAATATTGTGGAAGTCTCTTCCATCTTTCCCCCGTATTGTGAAGTAATCCCGTTTGAGGAAGGCATTAAAGAATTACAGCATGGGCAAATTATTCATGCGGTGCTCAGTAAAAATGCTACCAATGAACCCCATCGCCTGATTGCTGCCAGCGTGGGGGTGTCCATTCCGGCAGATCGCAGCATGTACGGGTATTTATCCGAACATCACAGTTTTGGCGAAGATGAACAAAAAGCCGGTGATTACGCCGAAGATCTGGCTGCGCAAATGCTGGCCACCATTTTGGGAGTTCAGTTTGACCCCAATTCCAGCTATGACGAAAAGAAAGAAATCTGGCGTATTTCCGGGAAAATTGTGGAAACCCGCAACATTACTCAGGTAGCTGTGGGAAATCCCGATGGTTTGTGGACAACTGTTATCGCAGCAGCGATTTTGCTGCCCTGAGGGTAAGTGTAGAAAGGAACGTTTATGGGCAAATTATACTTCATTTTTGGCATCCATAGCCACCAGCCGGTAGGGAACTTCGACTTCGTATTTGACGATGCCTACCATAAGGCGTATCAGCCCTTCCTGGATGTCGTGTCCCGGTATCCGGAATTTAAGTTGAATATTCATTATTCCGGTATTTTGTGGGATTGGATTGATCAGCACTATTCCGTTCACATCCGCCAGATGAACCAGTTGGTGCGGCGGGGGCAGGTGGAATTGCTGAGCGGCGGGTTTTACGAACCCATTATTTCTGTAATCCCCCGGCATGATGCGGTGGGGCAAATTCGCATGTTGTCCCGCTGGTTAACGGAAAAATACCGCTACACCCCCAGGGGAATGTGGCTGGCAGAGCGGGTGTGGGAACCCAACCTGCCGTCCGTAATGGCCGAAGCCGGTATTACCTATTCGGTTATTGATGATACCCATTTTAAATACGCTGGCCTTCAACAGGACGAATTGTACGATTATTACGCCACGGAAGATGCCGGAAAGCTGGTGTACTTGTTCCCCATCAGTCAGCGTTTGCGGTACACCATTCCCTTTCAGGAACCGGAAGTTACCCTCAATTATTTCCGGGAAGTACTGTCTGACGGCAAAGACCATTTGCTGGTATTTGCAGATGATGGTGAAAAATTTGGCGTTTGGCCGGGAACATTTCCCCATGTGTACGAAAATCGCTGGCTGGAGCGCTTCATCGAAGCCATTCTGGCCAATCGGGATTGGATAGAACTGTTGCATTTTTCCGAAGCACTGGAAAAACTCCCGCCCGGCGGAAGGGTCTATTTGCCAACGGCCTCCTATGCGGAAATGATGCACTGGGCGCTTCCGGTAAAAGCCTATCACCAATACGAACGGTTTGAACACATCTTGAAAGACCACCACCTGTTTGACGAATTTAACGTCTTTGTCCGCGGAGGCTTCTGGCGCAATTTTCTCTCCAAGTACCCGGAATCCAATAACATGCACAAAAAAAGCCTCTATTTAAGTGAATGGGCGCAGGATATTTTAACCCGCGACCCGGAAAACGCATTGGCGCAACAAGCTCAGGATCACATTTGGGCCGGGCAATGTAATTGCCCCTATTGGCACGGTGTTTTTGGAGGGTTGTATTTGGGTCACATTCGCCACGCCATGTACACCAATTTTCTGGAAGCAGAAAAATTGCTGCGTCAGGCGGATCCTGCCCGTAATAAAGCCCAAGTAGTTACTTTGGATTTTGATGCGGATGGTCATGATGAGGTGCTGCTGGAATCGCCGAATCTTAATGCCTACGTGGCTCCTCACCGCGGTGGGCATATTTTTGAAATCGATTTTCTGCCCAGGAATTTTAATATCGTCAACACGATGACGCGGCGGGAGGAAGGGTATCACAAAAAACTGCGGGAAATGGCCGCCCATCAACAGGAACAGGAGGCCGGGGCCGGGGAAGGCGTGGCCAGTATTCACGATCTGGTCATGGTTAAAGAACAGGGACTGGAAAAATATTTAATTTACGATTCCTATCAACGGAAGGTTGGCATTGACCACTGGTTCCCGGCCGATATTCAACTGACGGAATTCCAGAGTGGGTATTACCGGGAAATTGGCGATTTTGTGGAACAACCCTATGCCGTGGTGGATTCCCGGATTTACCAGGGAAGTCCCCGGGTGCAAATGCACCGGGAAGGGCACCTCCGATTACAGGAGCAAACATTGCCGGTAAATTTGACCAAAACGTACCGCATTCAAAAAACGAACTCTATTCTTGTTACGGAGTACAATATCGAGGTTCAGGGAACGGGTGAGGATGTGTTGTTTGGCGTAGAATTCAATTTTTCCTTATTTGCCGGTGACGTCCCCGATCGGTACTATTTTAGCCAGGATGCGGAACTGCCGGAACGCAAACTGCGTGCGGTTGGTGAACTCCCGCCGGTCTCTCATTTTGGCCTGATGGATGAATACAACGGGTTTTCCATCGAGCTGATTCCCAATCGCCCTGCACGCATCTGGTACCTCCCTGTAGAAACCGTTTCCCTTTCCGAGGCCGGATTTGAACGGGTTTATCAAAATTCATGCGTTATTTTATTGTTTCCGGTACGGATTGGCCATAAGTTTGATGTTAAAATTGAAACAAAAGTTCAAATAACATAAGAGGTGTTGAATGAAGCGCCCAACCAAATTAAGCTATGTGTTCATTTTCGCCATTGTTATTTTGTCCGGCATTGGTTTATTCCTTTCCAAGGATGCCATTGCCGATTTGCAAGGGCTTACCCGCCAGCAGCTCCGCAAGTTTATGTCCGTGGTGCAGTTAATTCAACTGTACTATGTGGAGCCGGTGGATTGGGATAAAGAAATGGAGGGCGCCATCACCGGGCTGCTGAATAAACTGGATCCCCACTCCGTGTATATCCCGGCCAAAAAAATGAAGGAAGTGCGGGAAAATTTCAATGCCAAATTTGAGGGCATTGGAATTCAGTTTGACGTAATAAACGGGTACCTCACTGTCATTGCCCCCATTGTGGGGTCACCTTCCGACCGGTTGGGGATTCGTTCCGGGGATAAAATTGTTAAAATTGACGGAAAATCAGCTATTGGGATTACCCGTGAAGAGGTGGTGAAAAAACTCCGGGGGCCCAAAGGCACCACCGTGAAGGTCACCATTATCCGCGAAGGTGTGGACGAGCCGCTGGAGTTCACCATCGTGCGGGATGAAATTCCCATTTATACCGTCACCACCAAATTTATGGTGGATGATAGCACCGGGTACATTAAAGTAAACCGTTTTGCCGCCACCACCTCTTCGGAAGTGGAAGAGGCCCTTATTTCCCTTGAAAGCCAGGGGATGAGACGGTTAATTCTGGATTTACGAAACAATCCCGGTGGGTATTTGCACGAAGCGGTGAAATTGGCTGGCAAGTTTCTGCCGGGTCATGCTCTGGTGGTGTACACCAAGGGGCGTTCGGGTACCGTGGAGGATGAGTATTACGCCGACCAATTTGGGCGCCGCAAGGTGCGGCTGTATCCGCTGGTTATTCTAATTGACCGCGGTTCGGCTTCTGCCTCAGAAATTGTTTCCGGTGCCATTCAGGATTACGACCGGGGATTAATTGTAGGTACCACCAGTTTTGGGAAAGGGCTGGTGCAAAAGGAATTCCCCTTGTCCGATGGCAGCGCTGTGCGATTGACCACTGCCAAATATTACATTCCTTCCGGACGGAGCATTCAGCGGAGTTACAAAGGGAAATCCCTTCAGGAATATTACCAGGAAGCCGGTGAGGCAGAAGACGATTCTCTGGATAACAAAGAGAACAAACCCGTGTTTTACACCAAAGGCGGGCGTAAAGTGTACGGCGGTGGTGGGATTCATCCCGACATTGTTGAAAAAGAAAGCTACTGGACGTACCGTATGAGCAAGACCACGCAGAAAATTTATCAAAAACGGCTGTTCTTTACCTTTGCTGCGGATTATGTCGTAAAGCATCCGAAGGTCAAAACCACGTTGCGCCGCTTCAACCGGGAATTTAAGGTCACAGATAAGATGCTGGCAGATTTTAAAGCGTACGCCCGAAAAAATGGCATTGACGTGAACGACAAAGAGTTTGACAAAGACCGGGATTTTATTGCCCTGACGCTTAAAGCAGAAATTGCACGGGATATCTGGAATAATGATGGATATTATTTCGTCATTATGCATGGGGATCAGCAATTTTTGAAAGCCTATTCCAGTTTTGAGCTGGCACGGCAACTGGCACATGGTACATTTGAAAGAAAATAATAAACATAATTCAGGCAAACTAAAAAGGGGTTGACTTTTTTATACTGAATCCTTATTATTTGCGCGAATTATTTTAAAATTAACAGTTGTTTAATCGAATAAGGAGGTCTTTCGATTATGATTCGTTTATATCATCAAGGCGGCGGGTTTATGCATCCCATTTTGGTCCTGTTCATCATCGGTGTAGCAATTGGTATCTGGAAACTCATTACCCTGTGGCGTGCAGGTGTTAATACACGGAAATTTATGGAACGAATTCGCACCGCACTGAAGGAAGGTGGCGTGGAAGGTGCACTGGAAATCTGCGAAAACACCCCTGGTCCGGTGGCCAGTATTTTACATGCCGGTTTGGTCCGGGCCAAAGAAGGTATCGAATACGTGGAAAAGGCAATTTCCAATGCGGCTACGATTGAAATGGCCTTTCTGGAAAAAGGAATGATCTGGATGGCTTTTGTAATCGTTGCAGCCCCGATGTTAGGGTTTACCGGTACGGTATGGGGTATGATTGTGGCATTCGATGCAATTAAAACGGCAAACGACATCTCTCCTGCCATCGTGGCCGGTGGTATCTCTCAGGCATTGTTAACCACGCTGTTTGGTCTGGTTGTGGCAATTACCGTTCAGTTTCTGTATAACTGGGCAACCTCTAAGATCGATAAGCTCATTATCGATATGGAAGAATCAGCAGTGGCTCTGGTGGACATTTTAGTGGAAATGAAACGTTAACATTTTGGTAGAACGGAGCACGATATGTTTCGACGTAGAAAAAAAGAAGATGTGGAAATTCCGTCCGCATCAATGGCTGACATTGCGTTTCAGTTGTTGATATTCTTCCTGGTAGCGACGACGATTGATGTGGACAAGGGAATTAACATGGTTCTTCCGCCAATCGGGTCCGAGGTTGAAATTCGTAAGAAAAATATTACCAATCTGTTGATCAACGATGCGGGTAATATTTTGCTGGATGGTAAAGTCGTGCCACTGGAAGAAGTGGATGATATTATCCGCGAAAAGCTGGCGGAAAACGACAAGCTCATTGTGTCGGTAAAAACTACGCGGAAAACCAAATACGAAATTTACATTAAGGTATTGGATCAACTGAAACGCGCCGGCGCAACACGAATATCGATAGCCGAACCCGAGAAGGCCTGACAAAAGGAGAGGAAATACGGTATGGCCGTTAAGATCGAAAAAAAATCACAGATGAAAATTGCAATTCCGACGTCGTCGATGCCGGATATTATTTTTCAGTTGCTCATCTTTTTTATGGTGAGCACCGTGCTGCGGCAATATACCGGTTTAAAAGTTGAATTGCCGGAAGCATTTAAGGTGGAAAAGTTACCCACCAAGCGCCATGTTACAACAATCTGGGTGGATCGCTTTAATAATATTGTTATTGATGATGTCACCGTGAAGAAGGTGAACAATTTACGGACAATCGTGTATAATAAACTGACTGCGGATCCACAGCTCATCGTCTCGTTACGTGTGGATAAGGATGCCGATATGGGCGTTGTAACGGATATTCAACAAGAACTTAGACAAGCGGGCGCTTTGAGAATAAATTATTCAGCGATACCGTCAGCGGGGTGATAATATGGCACATAAACAATTTATGTACAAAAATCCCGAAGTGGATTTAAAACGTAAAGCGCAAAAATGGTTTGAAATTGCGCTGGTTATAACGCTGGGTTTTGTTATTTTAATCTTTTACGCATTTAAGGAATTTGAGCCGAAGTATCGGTTGCAGAAAAAAGTGGATGTGAAAATTCAGGTGGAAGAAATTCCACAGACCCAGCAATTCCAGAAACCACCGCCTCCCAAACGACCGGCGATTCCAATCGAGTCCGAGGATGAAGATATTCCGGAAGATTTGACGATTGAAGAACAGAACATCGATTTTACACAGCCGGTTGAAGAATTACCACCGCCTCCGGAGGAAGAAGAGCCCATCGTGCCGTTCCATGCTCTGTCCGAAAAACCGGTTGTTATTAAGCGGGTAGAGCCGGTGTATCCGGAGCTGGCGCGCAAGGCTGGAATTGAAGGCCGGGTCATTGTAAAGGTATTGATTAATACCAAGGGTGATGTGGAAAAGGTGGAAGTGATTAAATCCCATCCATTACTGGATCAAGCTGCGATTGAAGCTGCCAAGCAGTTTAAATTTAAACCGGGTAAGCAGCGTGACCGTTACGTGAAGGTGTGGATGACCATTCCGTTTAACTTCCGCCTGAAAAAGTAAGTCAAATCTGGAATTTTGTTTTCTGAAAAGAGGCAGGTGCTGCAAGGGCCTGCCTCTTTTTTGTTATGGGGAATATTTTTCCCGTTATCCACGATTTGCCCAATTTTTTTTGAACCCAAGTTCTTCCTAAATCAGGGTTCAAATAATTACCCCCTTTCATCGGCCACACCCGGCCGCTATCCCACCAATAAATACTGGATTTTGAACGTCCTGCTCCGTAAAATGGAATGGATAATGGTACGATAGGGCATTGCGAAACGATCCGTTAAAGCAAAAAAGCTATGAGCTATTTTTAAAATCACTGATAGGTGTTCTAATCGTTGTCATTTTACTGTTTTACTTCTTTCCCGATTGTTCCTTATCACCACCTTCTTCTAAGAAAAAAGTGGAAATGCCGGTTTTCGTTCTGGAAGATATCCCGCCCGCAACACAACAAACGTTGCCCCGGAAAAAAACAGTACTTCGCAAACTGCCATCCCAGTTTATCCCGATTCCTACGGAAACGGAAGAGTTGCCAGAGTCGCTGGCGGTAGGTGAGAAACCCGGCCGATCGGAAGTGTATTCCGGAAATGCCGCACCGGTTGTGTTGGAAATTCCTCCCCGACCCATTCTTGAAGTGTATCCCGATACGCGGGAAGTGAAATGCAAAGGGGAAATTCAACTATTCATTCTCATCAGTACCCGGGGAAAGGTGCTGGAAATTCAGGTTTTAAAAAATACCACCGGAAAGGACGAATGTTTAAAGGCAACCCTGCGTGCGGTGCGGAAAACGCAATGGCTGCCGGGTAAACGCAATGGGATGATCGAAGAGATGTGGGTAAAAAAAACATTTCGTTTTCAATGAAAATCATATCATATTTCTTTCTTAACATGTGAGGGGACCATGCTTTACTGGTTATTTGAAGACCAAAAATATGTGAACTTTCTCCCGTTGGTGTATTTTCGCCCCATCTGGGATTTGTGGGTTGGAGCCGGAACCCTTCTGGAAAAGTGGAAGGATGTGGTGCCGGTTCAAAAAGGATGGGCGCGTTCCTATTTGCATCAAACTGTGCTGTCCAATCCGGCTCCAGGTTCCGATGAATTGACAAATGAGAACGCCATTTTTATTCTGGCACGCGTGTGGCCGCTGGATTTTACTGCAGCGAAGCTGGAAAAATTGGCTCCCGGCGAAGTGCTTACTACC
>WGBF01000260.1 GCA_015494485.1 bacterium
GCTTTGCGCAACAACCGCATGGCCCGCCGCGCCAAACCGTTGACCCCACACCCGTTTAATACTTCCACCTGAATTTTTTGGGGCAGAGGGGGAGTGGGTTTGATGTTGGGTTTGGTGGATTGCGCCGTCTCCGGAGTGGATTGTGGAGCGGGAGTAGCCTTCTGCGCGGGTTGAGCAGCGGACGGCGTTGACGTCGCAGCCGGTTTGGGCGCTTGAATTTTGGTCGATTCCACCCGGGGTGGATTTTCAGTCGGGGTCGATGGAGCAAGGAGACTCCGCACCCGGGAGTTGCTCAATAACACGGCCCCGTTAAACACCACCAGAAGCGTTAATATCAGGTAGGTAAAACGTAAAGAATGGCTCCCTGCACTAGGAGAGCCATTCTGCAATTTTAATCGTTTGTTTAATATTTTACGAATGGTTTTGTCGCTTGTGTCCAAGCGTGTACGTCTGGTCAAATTCCCTGCTTGCCTCCTTACGTATTAAAACGAATCCTCAGGTTGCGTAAACGGTGTTCGGTAGTAGCTGCCAGGATAGTATTGCCGATTCAGCTGCGGCCCTTTATGAATGCCAATGTAGAATTGCATCTTGTCGTTCGGGCGATACAGGAGTTCCGCCCCTCCGAAAAACTGGGTCGTATTCTGCTGTAGATTCGTAGCAAACGAATTGTACGGCGTTGAAAACAACCCCAGATTCAACCGCAGAAACAGATTGTTGTTGAACCGGTAATTTATGGTATTCACGTAACTGTTCATTAACAGGCTGTTGCCGCCACCCATGGTCATAAATCCAACCGTAAAGGAATGTTGCATATTAAACCGATTGGAATTGAACAATCCCCCCAGGGCGGCTGCCGGAGTGGTTAATGCGTCCTTAATCGATGGCTGTGTGCGGAATTGCCCCCACACCAATGCGGGAATCAGCATTCCCAGAGCCATCAAACCCAGTAAACGACGCATAGCAATCCTCCTGATTTTGGTTGGTTTAATTTACTTCCAATGCGAAAAATAAAAAAGTCAAAAATTTAAGAATTTCCACAAACGGGGGAAGGCACCAAGGGGAATTCGCAATTTGCTGTGTGAAGTGGTATCTGGCAAAGAGCAGCGTTTCTGTAAACCCGCACCAGCTTCCGGGCATATCGGTAAACACAACGTCCGGATGCAGAATGGCAAGGGCCAATCCTGTTCCTGTAGAAGGTGAACAAATTTCCACTACATTTTGCTTGACTTTTTAGTGAACATATGTTAACATTGAGCTGACACATGTTCACTAAATATGAGGGAAAGCACATGAAAGGTTTAACCCAGCGGCAACAACAGGTACTGGAGTTTATTGCTGCGTACCTGAATGAGCGGGGATATCCCCCCACGTATCAGGAAATTGCCGATGCTCTGGGCATTGTGTCCAAGCAAGGGGTGGTTCGGCATCTGGAAGCATTAATTCGCAAAGGGTATTTAACCAAAGATGGCACAACGGCCCGCAGTTTACGGATTGTTGCTCCGGAATATCAGCCGCATGCTGCGGCAGCGGAGGTGGTAGCGTTGCCCCTGGTGGGGCGGGTGGCAGCAGGGTTTCCCATCCTGGCCGAAGAAAATATTGAAGACACCGTGGCGGTGCCCCGGCGCTTAATCAAAACGGAAGGGCGCTATTTTGTGCTGCGGGTGCAGGGGGACAGTATGGTAAATGCCGGCATTCTGGACGGCGATCTGGTGGTGGTGCAATCGACGCCCACGGCGGCACCGGGCAGTATTGTGGTGGCGCTGGTAGGCGGGGAAGTAACGGTAAAGCGCCTGGTGCAGGAAGGCAACCGCCGGTATTTAAAGGCAGAAAACCCGGCGTATCCCGATATTGTTCCTGAAGAGGAATGGCAAATTCAGGGACGTGTGGTGGGATTAATTCGCGATGCGGTACACTAAACCAATGGAGTAGTGGGGCAATGGAAAAGAAGAAACAACAAACACGTGAAGAAGGACACCAGTTTATTCAAGTACCCCGGGGCGAATTTCTGGTGGAAACGGTTCGGCAGAGCAACGGGCGTTCAGTGGGTGATTTTGTCCGGAATCTGGCAACGGAGATTGCAGACCGGCTTACCCTGCCGGTGGAAGACAACAGCATGGCCGGTGCGGGGATCCATTCCGGAGATTTTGTGGTGGTGGAACGGGGGAAATTTTCGGAAGGGGATATTTTAGCCGTGCAGCTGGGCGAAAAGGTGGTAGTGCGTCGTTACTTTCGGGCCGCGCGGCGCATCCGGCTGGAAAGCGCTCCGCCCGGGCGGGAGACCATCATTATTGAAGCCAACACCCCGGGCGTTACCATACTGGGGCGGGTAGTGCAAATCGTTAAGGAAATGTAACCCCAATGGACGGCCACAAACAGGGAGGTGAGGCGAAATGCATTTTGAAGAGCTGTTTGAACCCATTGAAGTCATCAGCTATTTCCGCGACGGTACGATTCAACCGTTGAAGTTTCGCTGGAATGGTCGAGTATATAAAATATCGCAGGTACACGGGCAATGGAAGGCCCGCAACGGGGAGCAGTACCAGTACCATTTTTCGGTCAGTTGCGGCAGCCCGGACTGCTTTGAACTGGTATTTGACACGGCTGATTTTACCTGGTATGTAGCCCGGGTGTGCCTGGAAGGATGATTGAAAACCAAGAAAGGATGTGTGCCATGGTGACAGCAACCAACACCCGTTCGACTGTCCGGCAGTGGAAGCCGGAACCCAATTCCCTGAGTGCAGACCCTGATTTGTTATTAAAGCTGTACGAATTGCTTCAGGGGGAACGCGATGTGGTAACTGTTTACAGCAAAGCCCTGCAGTGTCCAGTGCATTTTGTGAATCCCGGGGTAGCGGATATGGAAGCCCTTGCCGATTTGTCCCCCGTGTATACCACCCGGGAGCTGGCGTTTGTGCTTTCGTTGTCAGAAGAAGAACTACGGCGTTATCATTACCTGAAAATGAAATTAATTGATTAACCGTCCGTTCCCGGTATTGATCGGAGCGCGTAGGTATTTTCATCCCCATTCTATTTTTTAGTCCGGGACTATCCCGCTTTCCGTATATTCATTTTCCCCGGAAATTTTTTCTCCCTCTTTCATAAAATAAGTGAATTTCCTATACTTTCTTAACGATAACCGGAGGGGCGTATGGCATCCAAAAGCGCAGAATATGTTGTTCGGGATTTGCTGGCGAAGGCCGGCATCGAAGTTAATGGAAGCCGTCCGTATGACATTCAGGTTCACAATCCCCAGTTTTACTCCCGGGTAATTCGGGAACGAGAGCTGGGATTGGGTGAATCGTATATGGATGGTTGGTGGGACTGCGATGCACTGGACGAATTTTTTACCCGTATTTTAAAAGCCCGCCTGGATCGCGCCGTAAAAGGCAACTGGAAAATTCAATGGCATCTGTTACGCTCCCGTTTATTTAATCTTCAGGCCAAAAGCCGCGCCTTTGAAGTTGGGGAAAAACATTATGACGTGGGAAATGACCTGTACACCCGCATGCTGGACAAACGGATGAATTACACCTGTGCGTACTGGAAAAACGCTAAAACACTGGACGAAGCCCAGGAAGCCAAACTGGAATTGGTGTGCCGAAAAATTAATCTGGAACCGGGAATGACTGTTCTGGAACTGGGCTGTGGCTGGGGCGCTTTTGCCAAATACGCAGCGGAAAAATATGGCGTAAAAGTTACCGGCGTAACCGTCTCCCGGCAACAGGTAGAGCTGGGGCGCGAGCTGTGTAAAGGACTTCCAGTGGAGTTAAAATTAATGGATTACCGGGATGTTACCGGCAAATACGACCGGGTTATTTCCATTGGCATCATGGAACATGTGGGGTACAAGAACTACCGCACCTATTTTGAAGTGGTGGACCGTACGCTAAAGGACGATGGCATTGCATTTTTCCATACAATAGGAGGGAATGAAAGCTCCACGACAGCCAATCCCTGGACCACCAAATACATTTTTCCCAATGGGATGATTCCGTCCATTGCCCAGTTGGCCCGGGCCTTTGAAGGATTATTTGTAATGGAAGATTGGCATAATTTTGGTCCCCATTACGATTTAACCCTAATGGCCTGGTACAACAATTTTGAAAATGCCTGGCCGGAACTGAAAGACAAGTACGGTGAACGCTTTTTCCGCATGTGGCGGTATTACTTGTTAAGTTCGGCAGGAAGTTTCCGTTCCCGGCACAATCAATTGTGGCAGGTGGTCCTGACCAAACCGGGCCGCCCTCAACCCGAATGCCGATTCAGCTAATTTCGGGACCGGCCAATACACCGGGGTAGATTCGTCTTACAAACCATATAGAACAGCAGGATTTACGGTAACGCATGGTAGTAAAGGAAAAGCAGAATGAAAACATACGACGTCATTATTGTGGGTGGCGGACCGGCAGGTAGCAGTTGCGCGTATGAATTGGTTCGCCATGGGAAACGCGTATTGGTTGTCGATCGCCATGAATTTCCCCGCTTAAAACTGTGCGCGGGTTGGATTACTCCCCGTGTTCTTCACCTGTTAAAACTGCATCCGGAAGATTATCCCCACAGTATTTTGCGGTTAAATCGGCTTCACTTTAATGTAAAAGGGCGGAAGTTTGCCCTTCCAACCCGCCAGTATTCCATTCGCCGATATGAATTTGACCACTGGCTGCTACAACGAAGCCGGGCTGCGTTTGAAAAACATGCCGTGCGACATATTCAGAAAGATGGCCGCTACTACGTTCTGGATGATGAATTTGCCGCCCCGGTGCTTGTGGGTGCCGGGGGAACCAATTGCCCGGTGTATCATCAGGTGTTTGCCAAACAGTTTCCACGCAATGAAAACGACCGCATCGCTACTTTTGAAGAAGAGTTTCCTTATGATTACCATGATGACCGATGCTACCTGTGGTTTTTTGAAAACGATTTGCCCGGATACAGCTGGTACGTTCCCAAAGGCAACGGGTATGTAAATGTTGGCATTGGTGCCAAAATCCGGTTGTTGAAGGAACGGGGAGAACGGTTGCGCGACCACTGGCATCACCTCACCCAGCGTCTGGAAGCGGAAGGGCTGATTCGGAATCATTCTTTTCAGGACAAGGGGCATCAGTATTTTTTACGGCAACCGATTCTGCGACCGCAACGGGACAATGCCTATCTCATTGGAGATGCCGCCGGGTTGGCTACAATTGATATGGGGGAAGGCATCGGGCCCGCCATCCACAGCGGTCTACTGGCAGCACAGTCCATCTTAAGCGGAAAACCTTACACATTAAAACCGATTGCCCGCTATAGCGCATGGGATTTGTTGTTCTGGTGGCGATGGCGGGTTTAGAGGGTGTTTTCTGCAGGTAAATGGCGGTACGAAATGCACGCCTTTTCAACAATTGAACGATGATTCGAAAATATTAAAAACAGCCCTCCACCTTATGTTAAGAAATTAAGCATCTCACCGAAAGAAACACCGTATATTGATTCGGAAAAAACGCGCTGATTTAATTTGCCGTTTTAAAAATAATAAACAAACTGTAACTTTGGTGTTCACAAATTCGGACGGAAAACTATGCGTGCATTTTTTCTTCGCTTCATTATTAATATTCTGGCATTGGGTGCGGCGGACTGGCTGGTAAGCGGTATTTACGTGGAGTCCTACGGTGCCCTTATCTGGACGGCAATCGTTGTGGGTATTCTCAATGCCCTGATTAAGCCCATTTTATTTATTCTGACTTTACCATTGACCATTTTTACTCTGGGTTTGTTTACCTTTGTAATAAATGGATTCATATTGTGGTTAGCCGGGGAGCTGGTTAGCGGCTTTCACGTTGAGAGCCTGGCTGCCGGGATTCTGGGTGCGATTGTGGTATCCATTGTAAGCATTTTTATGAATTGGTTAATCAATGACCATGGCCGGTTTGAATTTCGGTATTACAAATATTAGTTTAAGCAAGAAAAATTTAACACGTGTGACCAAAACATTGAGGTAAACCATGGCAACGCCAGTTCAAATAGAGCATATTGACCCCGTATGTGGTATGCGGGTCACGGATGAAACAGGATTATCAGTAGTCTATCGGGGAACAACATATCATTTTTGTTCTGAAGGGTGTAAAACCACCTTTGAGGAAAATCCTGCCAAATTTGTTGGGGATGTTTGCCCCACACCGCCTGTGGAGGAAGAGCAGACAACACCGGTTGACCAAACCAAAGCGGTTCAGGTAACTGGCGCCGTTCAGGAAATAATGCTTCCTATTTCGGATATGACCTGCGCTTCCTGCTCCATGCACGTGGCCAAAGCGCTGAAGAAAACCCCTGGAGTGCTGGACGCCGATGTCAATCTGGCAACGGAAATGGCCCATGTCCGGTTTGATGCTGCCCAGGCTACGCTGGATGCCCTGATTCAGGCCGTTGAGCATGCCGGTTACGGTGTTAAAACCACTACCATGGATTTAAAAATCGGGGACATGACCTGTGCCTCCTGTGTGGCCCATGTACAAAAAGCATTAAAAAAGCTCCCCGGCGTGGTGGATGCCAACGTTAACCTGGCGACTGAAACAGCCCATATTGTTTACATTCCCGGATTGGTCGGTCTGGAGGAGTTTAAACAGGCGGTTCACAATGCCGGGTATCGGGTTGTGGAAGGTGCGGAAACGTCCGGTAGTGTACCAACCGCTATGGATGACCCCGAAGCCAAAGTAAAAGAAGCCCGGCACCGCATGGTGGTGGCGTGGAGTTTGACCGTTCCGCTAACATTGTGGATGTTTCTGGAAATGTTTTTTGGCATTTACTGGCCCAATGAATTTGTGTTCAATCTGGGCATGATTGTCCTGGCATTGCCGGTTTTATTCTGGGTAGGGCTAAAAACGTTAAGTAGCGGAAGCCGGGCCTTGCTCCATGGCCACGCCAATATGGATACCTTAATTACGCTGGGAACGGGTGCCTCACTGCTAACCGGGCCGGCTTCGTTTTTCTTTCCGGTGGCAAATTATGCCGGCGTCAGTGCCATGATTATGGCCTTTCACCTTACCGGGCGCTACATTGAAGAAAAAGCCAAAGGGAAAGCATCCCAGGCAATTCGCAAACTGATTGAACTGGGTGCCAAAACAGCGCGGGTACTCCGGGGCAATGCCGAGGTGGAAATCCCGATTGAGCAGGTGCACGTGGGGGATATTATGGTCATTCGCCCCGGCGAAAAAATTCCCACCGACGGCGTTATCGTGGAAGGCGAAACCACCATTGACGAATCCATGGCCACCGGGGAAAGCATGCCGGTATTTCGGACTGTGGGAGATGAGGTCATTGGTGCCACCGTCAATCA
>WGBF01000261.1 GCA_015494485.1 bacterium
GATAACTTCTTCAAATGCCTTGATTTGGGGTGGATTGCGGAAAAAACTGGTTTCATTAACCGTAATGCTGTCCAGTAAAATGTGAAGTTCCTCGGTATCATCGGGGCGTTTTAGCAGCCGTAAATAATCCTGAAAATTATTCAGTTGGAGCTCTTTAAGGCGGCCACTCAGGCGGGTTTCAATTAAATACTTTTTTTGATCCTTTAAATAAATACCACTGGCCTGGTAAATAATATCCCGGATTTCGTGGAAAACGCTGTCATCCAGGGTGGCGGTTTGATCGTGATGAATGGCCTGCCCCATTTTCGCCCCTATACCGATTTTGCTTAAAAAATCCATAATGTTGTGCCTTATGCCCCATCCCGGGTTACTCGTTTACCAACTCAATAAACATTTTTGCTTTTTCGATTTCCTTATCGACTTCAAATAAAAAGCGTTCCACATCCAGACGAATGATCTGTGGTGCAAATTGTTTTAAAATGCGCCATCCGCTGTCCGAATATAAGTCCACTGCTTTAATGTCTTCGTCGAACCCGATACCCCATAATTCACACATGACATCTGCCAAACGAATGGTAGCTACCAGATCTTTGTTGGCATCCACTGCTATGGGATTGTGGTGGTAGCCCACTGCGCGGATAATGGAATGGGGGAATTTCCATCGTTCCAGCAGCCAAGCACCGATTTGAGCATGGGTAGCCCCCAGAAATTGCTTTTCCAGCTCGAGCGATGGTATGCCTTGTTCATGCGATTCCTTGAGGATCTGGACAAACGTGTCGGTGAAAAACTGATCCAGAATGATTTTGCCGATGTCATGAATAAGAGAAGCAACAAACTCCTCACCATGAAAATTTAATCCCAGCTTCTGAGCCAGACTTTTGGCAATCTGGCTGGTGCCAATGCTGTGTAACCAGAATTTTTCCCGATCAAATTCCGGATTGGGTTTTAATTTGTTGAATGTCGTGTACATGGACACCGCAATTACAATATTGGAAACCTGTTTGAGCCCCAAAAGCACCAGAGCCCGCTGCAAATTGTCGATTCGTCCGCTAAATCCCCAGATTGGTGAATTGGAGATTTTTAAAATTTTAGCGGTAATGCTGGGATCTTTTTCAATCACATCGGCAATTTGCCGCATGGAAGCATTTTGATTCTGCAGAATCGATAAAATTTCTGTTGCAACGTGGGGAAGAGTGGCAATGTTCTCTATCCCGGAAATTCGAGCCTGAATTTGTTCTATGTGCATTCTTGCGCCCCAAAAACTTCAGCCGTTCAATTATCGACCGGTTCTACCATTTATTGATCCCTTTTAAAATTTTCCAAATCGTAATAAATCAATGTTAAGAAAATATATTGAACAGATGTTGGCTGAAGTGTTAACAAATCTAAAAATTCAGAAGTTAGAATTAACGTTTCTGCGGAAATATCCACCGATAACTCATTTAACAATTGCATGATATCCGCGGTTTTGGAATGATTGATAATCGCCAGCAGAAAAGCCGGTCGTACTGCCGGCGACAGGTAATTCCAGATGGTTTGTAAAATGGGGACTTCCCGGAACGTCTCCGCTGCAAACAGTCGGGTAAATATAAAGAATGCCTGGTCCACTTTCAGGTGGTTCAGCAGGGCAATCCGGGCCCAATCATGATGAATAAATAGGTCCGCAAAATAGGACGTCAGTAAATAACCCAAACCGTTGACACGGCTGGATAATTCTGAAAGCACAGCCGGCACATCGTCCACACGTTTCAGGTAATTATTTAATAATTCCTCTTTAACCTCTCTGGCCGAAAGTTGGTTTAATATAGTTGCAATAACTGCCGGGGGAAAATGATGCAGCGTGCGGTAAACAGCGTTACGGGAGTTTTTCTCCGAAAGGGATGCCGGGGCGTTGAGAATATGGATAAGGATTTCCGGATCGGCATTTTTTGCAAACGTAGTTTCCCAGGACGGAGAGTTTTGGGTTACCAGGGATTGTGCAGCATATTTCTTAATGATTGGTTTTAAATCCGGGGGTAGTTCTGTTGCATATTGCAACGCCAGTTCTGGAAAACGATGGGCATACAACGCGGTGCACTGAGTGAGGGGTTCGGTATCTGCATTCCATTGGGAAGCGAATTCCACAAATGCACGAGTGGGGGATGCTGCCAGCAGGCTAAGCCGGGTTTCCCTGGGAAGCGCAGCGTGATGATTCGATAGGTCTGCTTGTAAATCGGCCGGAAGTGTCCAATCAACATGGGTATTGAGGTGCTTGGCAATAGTATTTAAAAGAGAAATGTTTTCGTTGTCCAGAATCGCTGTGACCAGTTGTTCCAGAATGGGATTCACCACTCCCGGGGAATACCCGTTGAGAATGAGAAGGAACGTATGCAGGAGTTTTTCCGAGTGAACAAAATACGCTTTAAAGTAATGCAATAGTTGTTCCGGGTGGAAATACCGGGCAAAAGCCCAGAGAATGGAATCCCGCAGTTCCGGGTAATGAACAAAGGGGTCTTTTAACAATAACACGGTGGTTTCGTCGCCGTACTGGCGAATAAGGTTTACGGCTTCCTGAACCACTCGTATATCTTCATCTGCCAGGAAAGGGCGGATCCATTCCGGACGAACGGAGGAATGAATACCTGCCAGCGCCTGGAGCACCCCTAAACGGACCCGCGGGTTGGCCGAATGTTGCAGTCGGTTGAGGGGCTTGAGGGAAACATCACCTAACCGGTGTAAAATGGTAATCCCCAGTTGGCGCATGCTTTCCCGTGTGGCGTATAGGAGTTCGCCGGCAATTTCAGCTGCCCAACGGGAACGGTTGCGGACAAAAATATTTACAAGTAGTTCTTGCAATTCCGCCTCGAATAGTTGCGGTTGTCCAATTAACAACTTCAGCAAGGCCGGGTCCGACTGGTCGGACAGGGCCTGCAACGCTTGCCTCCGGATAGCAACGTCCCTGTGTGCCAGTTGATGGAAATAATCACCATCCGCCATTTGAACAGCCTTCCATGGTTTGTTACCTGAAATGGATTACAAAAATTATACCAGAATGTGCAAAACACTGGATAAAACAGCGAATGGTTGAAAAATATTGCAAATTTAAATTGGCGCCGGTGAATAGGGCTGGATTTTAACAGAAAATGTGGCGCATTTTTAGACAAAAGAGTGTTTAAAAATGCGCCACACCGTTTGAGAATTAGGGGGTTACCTGTAAGATTTGCTGAAGCTGTTCCGGGGTTACTTTTAGCAACCCGTTCTTTATTAAGCGAGGGGTTAAGATTTTCCAGTTCGGGTCCCGGGTAAAAATCTCTTTAAACAATGGCAGAGCCTGGGAAAGGCGCCCCATGTTGACCAGAGCAACGGCATGCCAGTATTTCATTTCCAGATTTTCCGGAAACATGGTTTCAGCCGCGCTGTATTCCCGCAGGGCGCCTTCTTCATCGCCCTTCTCGACGGCCAAATCGCCGCGGTTCATGTGTTCATACGCACGGTGTAAGCGTAATAACCGTTTTAGCTCTTCCACCGGGCGGGGATGGTCTTCCACCCGGAGGTCAATAAGCCGATCTTCCCAGATCTTTCCGGTGGGTTTTGCCCGCACCACCAGTAAAGCTGCCGATTGTTGCCCCCGAATGTCGCCGCCTTCCCGTTGGGCTGCTTCCAGTGCTGCCACCAACCGTTCGGCTAAGGGGCCTTTGGTGGTTTTAAATGCGCGCGCCATGGCATCCCACACCGTATTACGCAGCATTAAATTGGCCTGCACAGAAAAGTATTTCTCCGCCCGATGGCCCGCTTCCGGAATGCATTTTTTGCCCGTCCAGGCAGCGGTGTTCCCCCGGGCATCAATAAAGGCAACCTGACGAAAATCGCGCCCTTCATCTGCTTCCAGAAGCTGCTGTAATGCTTCCTGGGGTGATTTGCCCGCCTTCATGAGCTTTAGGCCCTCCGGTCCGAATGCCGGATTAACAAAACTTTGTGTTGCCACTGCGCCCACGCCTGCTTCAGCCCAGATGACTAGGCTACCCACGGAAAACCAGTGGGATTGAACAGCCGCGCCGATTTCACCCGTTACGGAATCTACCGCAACAATGGAGTAAGTGTGAACTAAGGGGTCGGCAGGAATTTCCTGAGCCTGGGCAAGAACGGCCAATCCGAGTAAAAGGGTAAAAACAAAACGCATAGGTAACCTCCTTTTGATGGGTGCTTATTTGTCCGACACTCCGGGTGGAATGGGAGATGATGCCTCCGGGAATAAAAAGACCCGCGCCGGAGCACCATCGGCATGTTCAATTTTTAATGGGGCACACACCAGAAAATAATTACCCTCCGGTACCTGCTGTAAGTTCACTAATTCCACAATTACCACGCCGGCTGAAAGCAATATCCGGTGAACAGGCAATTCTGCAGCGTCAAAGGCATCGACGGAAAAACCATCCACCCCCACCAGTTGCACGCCGCTGTGAACTAAAAATTGGGCGGCTTCGGGTTCCAGGGCGGCATAATCCGGGGTAAAATGCAAGCCTGCCTTTTGCCACCGTTGAGTATTGCGGGTTCTAAACAGAATGCGACGGGGGAGGGGCTGGGGCAGGGATTTTAAAAAGTCGATGGTTATGTGAACATAATTGAACGGAACCGGAATGACCGTGGCATTCCCAATGAGTATCTCCGGTAAAATGGCATCGATTGTTTTTCCGTTTTGGAACAGATGGGCAGGAGCGTCAACGTGGGTGCCGGTATGCAAACACAAATGCGCAACGGAGGTTGTGGCCACGTCTCCGTTTTCTACGGAAGAAATGGTTCGAAACTCCGGTTTAGGGTCGCCGGGCCACACCGCAATGGAAGAAGACAAAACGAAACTGGCATCGTACATCATGTTTACACCGTCCCTGTTTTAAGATGAGTGGGTTGCGTCACCGGCATTGGCTGTTCGGGGATTTCCTTAGATTTGCCCAGGGCGTACCGAAATAACATGGGGCCAACGATTTGATTAATGGCAATGGCGGCTACAATAATGGTTTTAATACTCACCCCGTAGGGTGCGGGAATTTCCTTTTCAATAATGGAAACCAATCCCAGGGTTAATCCTGCTTGCCCTACAAAACCCATCCAGCCGTATTTTTCCACCAGTGGAAATCCGCCGGAAATCCGGGC
>WGBF01000262.1 GCA_015494485.1 bacterium
ATCCTGCCGGGCGCCCCAGGTTTTGGGGACCATCAAGAGTAGAAATACCAAAACCCATCGATGCCAGGATTGCACTTGCAGCCACCTCCACACTTTTGCCATTTTCCATTCCGGAAATTAAATTAAAATCCCTTGGTTTAAAAGGAAGACAAATTTTATTTTATGCCGATGGAAAACAAACAAAAACAATCCTCCGTTTTGAGATTTCTGGGGAAAATGATGTTGGCCATCCCGGGATGGCGCTTAAATGCAAACCTGCCCAATTTGAAGAAATACATCATTATCGTGGCACCGCATACCAGTAACTGGGATTTTTATTTCGGGGTGGCAGCCAAATTTTATTTAAACCTTAACGCCCGCTGGTTGGGCAAACACACTATTTTTCGCTGGCCGGTAAAAAAATTATTGCTCCGTATCGGGGGCATTCCGGTGGATCGTTCAAAACGGAGCGGTATTGTGGACCAAATTACACACTATTTTAATGAAGAAGCTCAGATGATTTTGGGCCTGGCCCCGGAGGGCACCCGGAAGCGGGTTCACCGCTGGCGCACCGGTTTTTATTACATTGCCCTGAAGGCGAACGTACCCATTTTACTGGCATACATTGATTATGCCAAAAAAGAAATCGGAACCGGGCCGTTGCTGACACCCAGCGGCGATATTCACCGCGATTTTGAGATTATCCGGGATTTCTACCGAACCATTACACCATTAAAACCAGAAAAATTTGCATTGCCGGAATTAAACTCATAACGGAAGGGTTTAGACATGAAACGTATCGTATTGGGATTGTTGCTTATTGGCATCGGGACATTGTTTACTTTTGCCACGCCATCGGAGGATGTGCAGCGCGAAGCTCAGGCGTTTATTGATGCATATACCAAACAATATCAGCAGTTGTATTATGCCGCTTCCAAAGCGGAGTGGCGGGCCAATACCTACATTGTGGAAGGCGATACTGCGACCCGCGCTGCAGCACAGCGTGCAAATGAAGCATTAGCAGCATTTACCGGTAGCGTGGAAAATATCCGTGCCATTCAGGGGTTATTAAAAGAAGCAGATAAATTGACCCCGCTGCAGGTCAAACAATTAAAAACCATGCTGTACATTGCCGCCAACAATCCGCAAACTGTACCCGACCTGGTCAAAGCTCGTATTGAAGCAGAAACTGTTCAAAACGAAAAACTGTTTGGTTTTGATTTTAAGATCGACGGCCAATCGGTAACCCCCAATGAAATTGATGATATTTTAAAGAAGGAAACCGATTTAACCCGCCGATACAAGGCCTGGGTGGCCAGCAAAGAGGTCGGTAAGGTGTTAAAAGAAGGCCTGGTAAACCTGCAGCGGTTGCGGAATCAAACCGTGCAGGCGCTGGGATATCCTGATTATTTTACGTACCAGGTTTCCGATTACGGAATGACCACAGAGGAAATGATGGCACTGAATCAGCAGTTTATCCGGGACATCTGGCCCCTGTACCGGGAATTACACACCTACATGCGCTACGAACTGGCCAAACGCTACGGCGTTAAAGAGGTACCGGATTATTTGCCGGCCCACTGGTTGCCCAATCGCTGGGGACAGGACTGGAGCGCCGCCGTAGAAGTGAAGGGGATTGATATTGACAGCATTCTGGCCACCAAAACTGCTGAATGGATTGTAAAGCAAGGGGAACAGTTTTACATCAGCCTGGGGTTTCCACCTTTACCACAGAGTTTTTGGGAATTGTCCAGCCTGTATCCGGTACCCAAAGGTGCACCGTACAAAAAGAATACCCATGCTTCTGCCTGGCACCTGGATCTGGACAAAGATGTCCGCAGCCTGATGAGCGTGGTGCCCAATGCCGAATGGTATGAAACGGTGCATCATGAACTGGGCCATATTTACTATTTCATTTCGTATTCTACGCCAGAGGTGCCCATTTTGCTGCGGGAAGGGGCTAACCGGGCCTTTCATGAGGCTATGGGCAGCTTAATGGGATTGGCCGCGATGCAAAAGCCCTTTTTGGCGCATCGGCATTTAATTGACCCCAATGTCAAAACGGACGAAATGCGTACTCTGTTAAAGGAAGCGCTAAATTACATCGTGTTTATTCCGTGGTCGGCGGGAGTGATGACGGAATTCGAGAAAAAGCTGTATGCGGATAATTTACCGGCGGATCAATTTAACAAAACGTGGTGGGAACTGAAGAAACGGTATCAGGGTATTGTACCGCCTGAACCGCGGGATGAACAGTATTGTGATGCGGCATCCAAGACGCACATTAATAATGATGCGGCACAATATTATGACTATGCCATTTCTTACGTGTTGCTGTTCCAGTTCCATCATACCATTGCCACCAAAATTTTACATCAGGATCCTCATGCAACCAATTACTATGGCAATAAAGAGGTGGGTAAATTTATTCATGCCTTAATGGCACCGGGGGCAACGCGGGACTGGCGGGAACTGATGCGGGAAATTTTAGGGGAAGAAATTTCTGCCAAACCCATGATTGAATATTTTGCTCCGTTAATGGAATATTTGAAACAGGCCAATGCCGGCCGGAAATACACGTTGCCGGAGCAGATTTGACAAGGCTTCCGTTTCTGGTGAGGAGCAAAAAAGAAATTTTTTTAAAAACCAAAAAGGATTAAAAATAAAGTAATCACCAGGAGGGATGTCCAGGAAGGATTGGTGCCAAAGTAGCTATTTCGTACTAATTCTGTTTGTCCTATAATATATATTATGTAAACTATTGTTACACGCCTATTCCCTCCCGCGAATTAGCACCTATTTTTCCGTGGAGTATGGCACGGTATACCCGCACATCGAAACGGTAACGGAAAGAATAATAATATGGTGGAAAGATCTTTAGGACATGGAAAACGGGTCCAGAATCACGTCTTTGATTTTGTCAAACAAATTGTACTTCTGCAGATATGGTAGCAACTCTTCCACTTTAAAGACCAATTCTTTGGGATTAAACGATGGCGCGTGGGCAATGAGTTCTTCAAATAAATCTTTAAAAAACAGCATCAACAGTTCCACTTCCTCCATTCCCCGAAGGGATTTAAAGTGAAATTTTTCATACGTAGTGCGGTCAAATTCCAGAAAATTAAAATCCATAAACAAATCCCGGTATTCCTGAAATTTCGTTTCAATTAAATCATCCAGGACTCGTTCATCTATGTATTTGTTGAATATCTGGTACAAAAACGAAAATAAATCCTGAAAAATGTCTTCCAGGGATATCTGACTTAACAGAGATTGATTATAGGCCACATCTTTATCGCGCGATTCCACAGGTTGTGCCACCGGCTTTGACTGAACTGAGGGGCGAATAATTTCCTGAAATAAAATGTAACTCCCCCGCGTTAGCTTTTCCAGATACTCCAGTTTAATATCTGCCCCAATTCCAGACGCGGCCGGATTTCCATGTTTAATTGGCAATAACAACGGATTCTGATTCTCTGGAAAAATGGTAATAAACCCTGAAAAGCGTTTCTGGGATAAAAAGGGAAACAATTTGGTAAATGGCAAGGATTCAAATGTGCCTTTATACACCGGAACAAATTTGTGCTGCACCGGATCGACTTTGGAAAAATCAATCTGCTGCACCAAAAAGGAAAAAATATCCTGAATAATTTCGTTCTCTTCCTTATCAAGGTTTAAATAATGCACTTTTAAATTGTTGCTGAATGCCATTGCCTCATTATTGGTTTTCGTTCCCAGTGATTTCAGAATTAAAATACCACCGATACGTTCCGGTGTCAAAAATTTATAATTATTCCGGAACCATGCAAACTCCCGTTCTTCAATAATGAATACATGATTCCCTTTTTCCAGATTTACAAAATTTAAATCAAAGACAATGGAACATTGCACAAACGGCAGTTTTAGCGCATCGCATAGCCGTTCGGCCAGTTCCTGATTGGCAATTTTAATATTAATATTTATCATCCACCAACGTCCCTGTTCAACCAACGTTTCCCTGTCTTCTGGGATTATCGGTCAGGCGAATGTAAAGATTACCGGTAAAAAATTATTTTTAGTGCTGGAAAGGAATAACAATTACAGAATTATCAATGGGTTAGCCAGAATGATTTTTGCAGAAATTTGAACGGTGGTGAGCCCATTTAAATGGGATGAAGACAGCATGGAAATTCGTTTACTGCATTTGTTTTACTTTCTGGAGAAAGTAGTTGTGAATGCGGGTATCGTCCGTCAGTTCCGGATGAAACGTGGCCACCAGAATGTGTTCATTTTCCGCCATGACAATCTCATCCCCGCGAAATCCAATAGCTTGTGTCCCCTCCCCGACTTCCACTATTTTGGGAGCACGAATAAATACCCCTTCCACTTCAAATGCCGTGTCGCCTGTTTTGACCTGTACCGTATCGATAAAGGAATCGATTTGCCGGCCGTAGGCGTTCCGGGCCACCTGAATCTGAATTAAATCCAGTGTTTCCAGAGGATAATTGACAATCTCATGGGCTAAGGTAATCAGTCCGGCGCAAGTACCAAAGATGACTTTTTCCCGGCCAAACTGCTTTAACGCGTCAAACAAATCCACTTCTTTCAATAATTTCACAAAGGTTGTGGATTCCCCGCCCGGCATAATTAAACCGGAGCACCCGTCCAGATGCTCCGGCTTACGAACCTGAATGGTTTCCACTCCTAATGCATGCAATGTTTTCTCGTGTAATGCAAAATCGCCCTGAACCGCTAAAACACCAATTTTCATTCGCTTACCATCCCCGCGTTGCCATCCGTTCTTCTTCTTCCAGTTTGGACACATCAATACCTTTCATGGGTTCCCGCAAACCTTCGGATACCCGTGCGATAAGGTCAAAATCCATATAATGCGTGGTGGCCATGACAATAGCCTTAGCGCGCTTGGGCGGATCTTCGGATTTAAAAATACCACTGCCCACAAACACCGCTTCCGCGCCCAGTTGCATCATCAGGGAGGCATCCGCGGGTGTAGCAATGCCGCCTGCAGCAAAGTTGGGGACCGGTAACTTACCGTTTTCCTTCACATACCGGATAATCTCCAGCGGGGCACCGGTCTGCTTGGCGTACATTACCAGCTCTTCATCGCCAAGGGTGGTAATGTGTTTAATTTCCCGCTGAACTTTACGCATGTGGCGCACCGCTTCCACAATGTTACCCGTACCAGCTTCGCCCTTGGTCCGAATTAATGCAGCGCCTTCGGCAATTCGGCGCATGGCTTCTCCCAGGTCACGGCATCCGCACACAAAAGGAATTTTGAACTGATGTTTATCGATGTGATACTCTTCATCCGCAGGTGTTAATACTTCGCTTTCATCGATGAAATCAATGCCCAGCGCTTCCAGAATCTGGGCCTCTGCAAAATGCCCGATACGCACCTTGGCCATTACGGGAATAGACACCGCTTTCTGAATTTCTTTAATGAGTGCCGGATCGCTCATCCGTGCTACTCCACCCTGTGCCCGGATATCGGCCGGAATGCGTTCCAGAGCCATGACGGCTACCGCCCCGGCATCTTCGGCAATTTTGGCCTGTTCCGCATTGGTCACATCCATAATAACGCCGCCTTTCAGCATTTCCGCCAGGCCAACTTTTATCTTATAGTCTTTGTCCTGTAACATGATACAACCCCTTATGTATTTATAAGCGCTGGAAATTTATTGCCACAACCCCCGAAAAGCAAGGTAAATGAATGTCCGCTTACCCCCGGGAAGAATCCGTCTTACTTTCCCCAAAAGCCAGCATTTTGCCTGCCGGATGCGGCACGTAGCACGAACGCCGGGAAAAACAATCCTCCGGACAAACCGGTAGATCATCCGGGCCTACGGCATGAAGAGTCCGCTGACAATAAAATTGCTCATAATCGTAATGGAAGTTCATGTAAAAATCGTCATCCGCTACCGGAATGGCACTGGCTTTACTGCGCATGTATTTGCAAATGGGTTCGTTGGGATGTTCCGGATTTTTGAACATGATATTCCCCCTTTATGC
>WGBF01000263.1 GCA_015494485.1 bacterium
GTAATACCGAATGACCGTGCTGCCATTAAAGGGATTGGGAAAATTGCTTTCCAGGCGAAAACGGTCAGGCGTGTAGGACGGGGATTGGGTAATAGCGGTGACCCCAAAGTAAGCCCGTCCCGCCAGGGTAGTGTCCAGTACAAAGGGGTTTTCGTTTCCCTGAATGGCTGCAATCAGGGCGCTGCGGCGCCGTTCCCGGCTGTCCACCGTATCCTGAGAATTCCAGCGCCACAGGGTCGCTTTCTGAATCGCAAAAAAGTTGGGATCTTCACCATCCGCCTGGGATTTGTACATGGTGTAAAAATAAAACATGGCCCGCGCCACATTGCCTTTGTGGTCTTCCCGTGGTTCAAACCGCTCATCTATCTCCAGTTCGCTGTATTCGTCAATGTGGGAGGTTGGTTTGGTGTACAGTACCTGGTCCAGGCGGTACCAGCGGTTGGTCAGGTCGTCAGGGATGTCATCAAACGGAAGGCTGCCCCGATCCGCATTGACTTCAATGCGGGTGGGAAACAGATGGTGCAAGTCACTTTTCGCATTCCCATATGCCCCCTTACTTTGCGGCCAGGTGTGTTCGGTGTTTATCCCGGCATTGTAAGCATCGCTGCGGGGGGTGGTGGAGTTGTGGTCCAGGTAAATGCGGTAACCGGTGTACACGCAGGTCACGCTGTCGTTTTCATTATCCAGCACGGTAAACATGTAATCCCGGGCATCGGAATAGCTCCATACGGTATCCGGGGCGTAATATTTGCGCAGACTGTCCAGCAGGGCCTCACCGTACACGCCGGGAAAAAGAATTTCCTGCGTGCGCAGGGCCGTGGACTGAGCAATGACAAGTGCATAAAACAAAAACAGGGGAATCATCCATCGCAATCGCTTCATGAGATTTCTCCGTTGGTATGTGTTTCCAGATACAGCTTGCCCTGAAACGTGTCCCGGCGAGCCAGCTCTTTTTCGATGTCGCGCTGTACCACGTCGGCGCGAACCCCCCAGATGGGACCAATCAGGTGGCGGGGATGGGTTTCCCCCACCAGGCGCTGGATTTTAATGTCCGGCCGCAACCGTTCCAGGAAGCGCACCACCAGGTCAATGTATTCCCGGTAACCCAGCAGGGGGAAGGGATGGCGTTTGTACTCTGCCGCCAGAATGGTTTTCTTTACCACGTGCAGGTGGTGAATTTTAAGGTAATCAATGGGGTAACGGGAAATGACCTCAGCCTCTTGCAGCATTTGCTCCTGGCTTTCGCCGGGTAACCCCAGAATAATGTGAGAGCAAATGTGAATGCCGCGTCCGGCGGTCATGTGCACAGCGGCTTCCCATTCCTCAAACGTCTGGGCGCGGTTCAACCGTTCCAGACTGTCGTTGTAAATGGATTCCAGCCCGTATTCGATGGTAATGTAGTACTCCCGCGCCAGACTCTCGAGATAGGCAATTTTGGCCTCATCCACACAATCGGGACGGGTACCGATGGACAGGCCAATGACCTGCGGATGCGCCAGCGCTTCCTCATACAGGCGTTTCAGGTGGTCCAGCGGGGCGTAGGTGTTGGTGTACGCCTGAAAGTACACAATGAATTGGTCTGCCTTGTACCGGCGGGAAAGATACTCCACGCCGGCCGCCACCTGTTCCGAAATGGACATTCCCGGGTTGCAATACGGTGGCACAAAGCTGACGTTGTTGCAATAAGTACACCCGCCCCATGCTTTGGTGCCATCCCGGTTGGGGCAGGTAAAGCCAGCGTCCACGGAGACTTTCTGCACGCGATTGCCGTACTTTTCCCGCAGGTAATCCACGTACGCATTGTAGCGCCGATGGGTGCCCCAGGGGAATAACGCCGTTCTATGTTGAGTTGCCGAAGGTGCAGGCATGTGTTGTCTCGCCTGTGTTTTGAGTAAACCAGTTAATTTCCTGTTTCACTTAACCTAAGCGAAACGGGCGTTTTTGTTCCTTCCGGAATTCGGGAATTTAATACCCGACGGGGACGAATTGAAGCCCATTCCAAAATGCTCGCCGGTAACGGGAGAGTCTATCCTCCGGTTATAAATGTTTCCTTCAGGAACTGGTCCAGTTGGTGCATCAGGTCTAATACGGTGTTCCGGGTGTTTTCCAACGCATCGGGGGTAAAATGCCGCCAGCGCACTTCCATGGGTTGCAGAAAGAACAGGCCCACCGGAATGGTTGGTTGCTCCGGGAACAGGTGATGGACCAGCAGGGCATAAATGTCCATTTGCATGGCGTACTTTTGAACCAGACTATCCAATCCTTTGCGGTCGGTCCGGTTGGTTTTAAAATCCACCACCGCCCAGGTTCCGTCCGGGCGTTGAAAAAGGTAATCCAGTTTTCCCAATAACCAGTGGGTGTCATCCATTGGTGCCCGCAGGGTGTATTCAGCCAGGGCGTGCGGACTAGCCTGAATTTCGGTGACCACAGGATGTTCCCGAAAGCGCTCCAGAAGGGCCGTGAGTTGTTTCCGGTAAGTGTCGATGTGATCCGATTGCACGGGAATTTCCTGCAGCACCCGCTCAATGACCGGGGCATCGTCGTCTGCGCTCCGGGTGTGGAAGTTTTCCAGCACGCGGTGAACCAGAATTCCCCATCCAATGCCGGCCGGGTCTGCTTCTTCCACATCGTCCAGGGCAATCATGGGTGGGAACAACTGGTAGCGGTTCAGGAAAAATTGCTGGAAAAAGAAATCGCGGTTTTCCTGAAACAGCATGAGCTGGGTGGCGTTGTACACCACCTGTTGCGGTGGCGCGTCCAGAACCTGCCAGTAGCGGGCACCTGCTTCGGGTGTCATTTCGATTTGCGGCTGCGGACCGGAAGCGGTTTCCGGGAGCCGGTACGGTTCCCATTCATCGGTGTGGTAATCTTCGACCGTTACAATGGTGTTGGGCAATTGCTGAATCCAGCGGGGGAGTTGGGCTTCCGGGTGAACCTCCTGGACGTTCAATGCCTTTTCCCACAGCAGGGTATGAAATGAAACGGACGGCATTTTGGTCCCGGCAATGCTCAGTAAATACAGATGGTCCCGCGCTCGGGTCGCTGCCACGTAAAACAATCTTTTGTGTTCCGCCTCCAGCTTCAACCGGTTTTGGGTTTCAAACCATCGGGTGATGAAGAATTTTTTTTCAACGCGCTCGGATCCGGGTTTAAAC
>WGBF01000264.1 GCA_015494485.1 bacterium
ATATTACAATGATGCGATGGGCAGTAGCCCCGGGTCCTACGGATTGCAGGTTGCTATCGACGATGAAGAAGCCCGCTTATACATCACCTACACCTACCGGGAACGGTTGAGTGTGCTTCGCCCGCTGCGGAATTCCGACCCGGTTGATATCAACGTGGATCTGGCCCAACGGGGTAAGTTTATTCTCCATTATGGAACGATATGGGATTTTAATCAACACTGGGCACGGGCATCCATGGCAGCCATCCATGGACCAACCGGACATCATTGGTTAGGGAAAGACATTCCAACGTTTGATGAACTGGCGGAAATGAGCGACCTGGAGTTGGCCCGGTATATTCAAAACGGAATGGCAGGGCACATTAAACGGCCGGAAATTACGGGCAAGGATATGCAGGCGTTAATCTATTACATTAAAGTTTCCTCCCTGAAGGGAAAACTGGAGCCGATTGACCCTCAGACAATCAAGCAAAATCTGGCAGGTTCAGAATTTTGGCCGAATGTGAATGATAATACCCCGCCCACAATTTCCAATGTGGTTGTTGTGGATAAAGGAAATGGAACCTACGAGGTAAACTGGGAAACCAATGAACCCGCTATCGGTCTGGTGGTGTACGGAACCAATTCGGCAACCATCAATTATAAAGGGCCGGTTCAGCGAGATGTGTATGGGTTATTCTCCAATATTGAAGATGGATATTTTCAACAGCATTCGGTAATCCTGGAAAATGTTCCCGATAATCAAAAAATGAAGTTTAAAATATTCAGCAAAGATAAGGCAGGCAACGTAGCAAAAAGTAATGAAATGCTGCTGGAGGCCGGTCGTCCGGGCACACCGCCCAGTGCACCAAAGAATTTGCGGTTGAAACCGTAACAGGTTTTTTCAGCGGATGGATGATTTTCTATCCGCTGTTTTCCTCCCAAATTTCAAATTGTTACCCTTCATTATCCCGGAATTTTTCCGACCATAAATAACCTCGAATAGTTTTTCAGGATTACATGACGACGCGTTTTTTTAAAGACAGTGTAAAACACCGATTGTTGCATGCAGCAAATTACCGCCGGGTGCATATAGTTGGATGTGCACGATCCGGGACCACCATGTTGTATTTTTTAATGATGGCGTTTCAGAACATGATATTGATTAACCGGGAAATATCCGTCTGGAACTGGCCCACATTACGCGAATCATTTAAACTGGCACTAAAAAATGTGCTAAATGGCAAACGGCACTTTTTGGTTACCAAACGCAATGCCACCTGGTATGAACCGGAAAAATTAAATCGGTTAATTCAATATGCAAAATCATTTCATATCGGAATAATTTACCTGGTTCGTGATCCCCGGGATGTGTTAACAAGCGAACACAAAGGGCAACCGGGAACGTATTATGTTAATTTTACCAAATGGCGCGATTCGATTGAAGCGGGAGAAACGCTGCAGGATCAATTACGGGATTTCCCGGGACTGTTAACGCTGCGGTACGAAGATATTGTAACTGATCCCGACCAGACGGGGGAACTGTTGATGCAAACCTATGGATTTCAGTTGAAACCCGGTATTTCTTCCCTCAAACATATGGAAGAATACGTGGATCCCGGCTTACAGCACAGCAAAATGGTAACCTATATGCACCAGTTGCGGGAGATCGGAACAAGTTCATTCCGCAAGTGGGAAAAGGACCCCAAGCGGTATCAATATTTAAAATCGCTGTGGGATGACCCTGAAAAACGCACCTTGCTGGAACGTTTTCTGAAAAAATACAATTACCCAATCACACCATTCGAAACAGAGGAACCGTACAACAATGCATGATGCAAAAAAGCTCAAAATTTTGTTTTTGTCGCAACGGTTTTTATTTCCCCAGGATACCGGGGGTAAAATTCGCACCGGGAAAATACTGGAGCAGTTGAATAAGCGGTATCATATTACGGTAATCAGCAATGTCGAATCGCCTAAAGATGATCCCTACATCCCGGAAATGCAGAGACTGTGTGAAAAATTTGTGCCGGTGCCCTGGAAAGAAATCCCGCGTTACACGATTAGGTGGTACTGGGATGTTTTTAAAAAATCCTTTTCCATATACCCGGTGCCGATGTTAAATGATTATTCCCCCGAGCTGGAGCAAGCCGTCTTGGATGAACTGCGCAACGGTGAATATGATCTCGCCATCTGCGATTTTATGCAGTCCACGCTGAACTTCCGGCGTGTGGAGGGGATCCCCAAAATTCTGTTTCAGCACAATGTGGAAGCCACGATTTCCTTACGGCATATGAAACGTGCCAAAGACCCCCTGTTTAAAATATTCTGGTGGCTACAATTCCGAAAAATGTTTTATCACGAAAAACGGGAATCTGCCAAGTTTGATGCTGTTATTGCCGTTTCGGAACTGGACAAGCAACGTTTTGAAGAATGGTACGGATTAAAAAATGTTCATGTAATTCCTACCGGGGTGGATACCGATTTTTATGCCCCGGATCCGAACGTCAAAGTTAAAAAACAAATTGTTTTTGTGGGGGCCATGGATTGGTTACCCAACCACGACGCCATGCTTTATTTCCTGGAAGACATTTTCCCATTGATTAAAAAAGAAGAACCGGACGTAAAGTTTGTTATCGTTGGGCGAAATCCGGCACCCAAATTGAAAAAGTTGGTGGACCAATATCCCGATGTGGAGATTACCGGGTGGGTGGAAGATACCCGCCCATATGTGCAGGAAAGTGCGGTGTTTATTGTTCCCATTCGCATTGGCGGCGGAACACGTATGAAAATTTATGAGGCAATGGCCATGGAGAAGGCCATTGTCTCCACCCGGGTTGGTGCGGAAGGGTTGCCGTTAACGGACAGGGAACATATTTACCTGGAAGATGAACCCGAGGAATTTGCCCGTGCGGTGCTCAAATTGCTCCGGGATGAGGAAGAGCGGCAAAAAATCGGCAAACAGGCTCGTCAATATGTGTACGAAAATTTCCGCTGGGAAAAGGTTGCCGATGTTTTTGCCGATATTTGTGAAAGCGTGGTAAAGCAACGCAGCTCTGCTGAAGTGGCAGAAGCAATCATTGAAGAATAATCGGCTTTGAATGGGATAATAAAACGGAGGATACGTCATTGAGAATTGCGGTTTTTGGTTTGGGATACGTCGGATGCGTTTCGGCAGCGTGTTTTGCAAAGGAAGGTCATGAGGTTATTGGTGTCGATGTAAACCAGGATAAAGTGGATATTATTAATTCCGGGAAAAGTCCCATTGTAGAGCCCGGCCTGGACGAATTTATTGCCGATGTGGTTTCCAATGGCAAGTTACGGGCAACAACAGATTACATGGAAGCCGTTGCCAATGCGGATGTGTCCCTCATTTGTGTGGGCACACCCAGTCGAAAAAATGGCAGCGTGAGCCTGGAGTACATTTATCGGGTTGCCGAACAAATTGGTGAAGCGGTTCAATCCATTGACCACTATCATGTGGTGGTGATTCGTAGCACAGTTCCCCCCGGTACTCTGGAGTCCGTTCTATCCATAATTGCCGAAAAATCCGGGAAGAAAATTGGAGAGCATTTTGGCGGGGCATCGAACCCTGAATTTTTGCGGGAAGGTACGGCATTAAAAGATTTTTATGAACCGCCCTATACCATTATTGGGGAACTGGACCCCCGCAGCGGTGAACTGCTTGGTCAAATGTATGCCTTTTTGGATGCACCGCTGATTCGCACCGATGTCCGTGTGGCGGAATTGGTGAAATATGCCAACAATGTTTTTCATGCGCTGAAAGTGGCATTTGCCAACGAAATTGGGACAATCTGTAAGTCCCATGGCGTCGATAGCCACAAGCTGATGGACATTTTTGTAATGGATACCAAATTGAACATTTCCTCATACTATTTAAAACCCGGATTTGCTTTTGGGGGGTCTTGCCTGCCCAAGGATGTTCGGGCACTTACCTACCAGGCGAAAGAGCGAGACCTGGAGCTTCCGCTGTTGTCTTCCATTATGAAAAGCAATCAGGAACACATCCGTCGGGCTATCGACATGGTTATTTCCCAGGGACAGAAACGAGTGGGGGTTTTAGGCCTCAGTTTTAAAGGAAACACAGATGACCTTCGGGAAAGCCCCATGGTTGATGTTGTGGAATGGTTGATTGGGAAAGGGTATGAATTGCGAATCTATGATCGCAATGTCCATCTGGCGCGGTTATTTGGTGCGAACAAGGAATACATTAATAAGAAAATCCCACACATTTCCCGTCTTATGGTTGATAATGTGCAGGAATTGCTGGATTTTGCCGAGGTTATTGTTATCGGGAATAAGAATCCGGAATTTGCTGCGTTGGTAGAAAGTCTGGATGAAAAATATACGGTGATTGATTACGTCCGTATTGTGAAAGATTTAAGCCGGCTGAAGGTTCGGTACAATGGCTTGTGTTGGTGAGATGAAGGAGAACGATGACAACGGTATATTTTTTATTAACCATTGATACGGAAGAAGATAATGCCTGGAATCTGGATTTTCGGCCCCATACCGATGTAACTGTTGAGAATATTCAGCATTTGCCACCGTTTCAGCAATTTTGCAATGAAATTGGGCTTCGGCCCACCTATTTAATCGATTACCCGGTTGCTGTGGACCAAACCGCCTCGGCAATTTTACGACAGCTTTTCAAGGAAGGACAGTGCGAAATTGGCACCCATGTACATCCGTGGTGCAATCCCCCCTACACAGAAGAGCGCAATCATCGAAATTCGTATCTGAATAATCTCCCCCCCGAACTGCAATATGACAAGTTGCGGGTATTAACGGAAACCATTGAAGAACGTATCGGTACCCGGCCGGTTTCCTACCGCGCGGGACGGTATGGGTTTGATCATTCCACCGTTCCTGTGCTGGAAGCGTTAAACTATGTAGTGGATTCCAGCGTTGTACCTCTGCGTAACAATAAAAACCCGGATGAACCATCCTTTACTAAAGTCTCCCTGTTACCCTACCATCTGAACCGAAAAAATGTTTGTCAACCCGGGGATAGCCCGATTGTGGAAATCCCCATTACGGTGGATTTTACCCGCAAAATTCCCGGTTGGTTAAAACAGGCATACCCCACTCTACCTGATATAGGAATACGGCGAATATTGCGAATCCTTTTTGGAATAGAAATGGCCTGGTTAAGGCCTTCCTACGCGTCTCTGGCGGCAATGCAACGCCTGGCGGAGGTAGTCATTGCTTCCGGAATACCCATCTTGAACATGATGTTCCATTCCAGTGAACTCATGCCGGGCGGTTCTCCCTACAATAAAACATCCGAGGATGTGGAGCAATTTCTTACAAAAATCAAATCATTAATAGCCTATTTAAGTGAACGATACGCATTGCGTTTCATTACCTTAAAAGAAATACCCGCACTGGTTTTATAACCCCCTCCTTCATGTAAAAAATGTATACAACTCCGTTCACTGTGGAACGACTTTCCCTGCCATTATGAATAAATTTTTCTTGCATTTTTTGATTTTTATCACCCGCCGGATATTGGAACACTATTTGCTTTATTCCCCCACGTGTGAAACAAAGGGGTAACGGTTGAAACGGATTTTACTGATTCTTTTGAGTATCACAATACAAATTTTTCCCCAGAATGTGTCCCAATATGCGGGTGGTGCCGGTAATGTATTCCTCCGGGTGAATTTCAGCGCCAGTGGAACCGCAATGGGAAATGCCGCTACGGGATATCCTGTGGGAATAAATTCCCTTTTTTATAACCCCGCCGGAATGGCGCTGAAACGCGGAATTGTAATGGGGCTAAATCATTACCAGTGGATTGAAGATATTCGTTTCGATAACTTCTCTGTAATTTACCAGCCCAATTATCGGTTTGCGCTGGCAGGTGGAATTTCTGCAATGTGGATGCCGCCCATTCAGGGAAAAGACCAGAACGGTAACATCACTGGCGAATTAAATGTGTTTAGCGGCGTGGCGTATGCCGGCATCGGGTTGCAGTTTCATCCGTCCGTGTATGGAGGGGTGACGGTAAAGTATTTTTACGATTATCTGGGGGGCTATGCGGCGAAAGGATTTGCTGTTGATGTGGGATACTTTATGTACACATTTATTAACGGCCTCACATTTGGAGCTGCGGTACAGAACATTGGCCAGAAAATCAAATATTATCAACAGGAAACGGACCTCCCCCTTACCGCCCGTCTGGGATTTTCCTACCGCGTGGCTTCTTCCAGTTTACGGTTTAATGTGGATGTGGTGAAAGCGCGGGATACCGATATGTATTATAATGTGGGGATGGAATACAATCTCTTTAATGTACTGACGCTTCGGGCAGGTAATCAGTTTAAAATGAATACCATGTTGCCAACGGCAGGTGTGGGACTGGTGGTTAGCGATGAGTATACCGCAAACTACAGTTTTTTGGCCATGGAAGACCTGGGACCTGTTCATCAGTTTGGATTGATCATTCGGTTGGGTCGTGCTCCACAGTATGTTCGGAAATCCCCGCCGGCGTATCCTGCTCCCCTGGCAACCGCCACGGAACAAGCGCAGGTTAAAATTGATGGAAGTAAATTATTGCTTCAATGGCCCACCCCAAAGTCCGGTCAATCCGTTGTGTACATTCGACTGAGTGGCAAAACACCCTGGAAAAAGGTGAAGGCAGTTGTGGGCAAAAATATTTTGCGGTTCAAAAAGCCCCAGATGCCGGGCGTGTATGAATTTAAAATAAATATCGTGAACAAAAATAACGAAATAGAGAACACGTATTATGCGCAGATTCGCATTCAGGCCAGTTAACATGTTCGGATGGGTGATTTTAGGATTGGTGGTGCTTTTTGCCTCCGGACGGACGCAAACAACGTCCTGGACGTTAACATGGGATAAAAATCCCGAAAATGATATGTATTTTTATGAAATATACCGCCAGGTGGATGGGCAAAATTTTGAGAAAATTGCTGAAGTGTACCATCCCACGGTGGAATACAAAGACAACACCATTAAACCCGGTGTCCTCTACCGGTATAAAATTAAAGCAGTGGATGCTAATTATAATAAGAGTGATTTTTCAGAAACTGTTGGCGGTGCAATTCCCAAAATTTCAGGGCTTCCTTCCTCCCTGCAATTGCCGGCGGACACCACAGTTTCGTTTTTGTTGGATAATTATGTTCAGGACCCGGACCATAATGATGCAGAATTAAACTGGACGGCCAGTGGTTACTCCCGGTTAACCGTTCAAATTAACAACAGTACCCGTCAATTAACCATTACTACTCCGGCCAACTGGCAAAATTCAGAAAATGTGACCCTGGTGGTTAGTGATCCCGATGGATGGAAAGACCGCTGGGTAATAACGGTTCGTGCTCAGGGAGCCACCAATCAACCGCCCCAGATTGCGGATATCCCGAACCAGACCATTAACGAGGGTCAGCAATTTGCCACCATTGATTTAAATAAATATGTGCAGGATCCGGATAATGACGACAGTGAATTGACCTGGCGGGTAACCGGTAATCAACAACTTAAAATTACCATCGATAATGCGAACATTGCTCATATCCAGACTCCAAACGACGACTGGTATGGAGAGGAAACGGTAACCTTCATTGTGGAAGATCCTGCCGGCGAACAGGCTCAGGATGTTGCCCGGTTTGTCGTTAATCCGGTGAACGATCCGCCTGTTGTTCAAAAAATACCGGATCAAACCATCAAAGCCGGAGAAACCTTTACGCCCATTTCGCTGGATGATTATGTTAGCGATGTGGATAATTCCGATGAGGAAATGCAATGGACTGTTCAGGGGGCAACGAAATTAAAAGCCGTGATTAATGCGAACCGCCAGCTGGTGGTTACAATATCGGATTCCCGGTGGAGTGGCCGCGAAACGTTGGTATTGACGGTAACAGACCCCCATGGAGCGTCCGCGCAAACTCAGGTTGTGTTTACGGTGTTGGGAATTGACAACGACCAATTTTATGCCAGCATTTCCTTTAAACCCGATATTAATGGCAAACGTCTGGAAATTGAGTGGCAAACGGCTTCACCCACGCGGGATAACATCCAGTATGGTATTGTGCCGGATTTCACGGATGCCAAAACGGTGGATTCGGTATACACAACAACGCACCGGGTGGTAATCACAAATCTGGAAACGAATGTGGAGTACAATTTCCAGATCACCTCCCAGACAGAAAATGGTTCAACCTATCAATCGGAAGTGTTGTATTATACCCTGGATGCCTCCAACGAGGTCAATGTGTATCCGGTGCCTTTTGTTGCCGACGAAAATCAAAGTGCGCCGTACATTTATTTTACCAATATGCCGCCGCAGGGCAATTTGTTCATTTATAATTTATTGGGCGAACCTGTTTTTTCTCATGCCATTGAGGGGAACTCCTTTGCGTGGGATGTTCGCAACAGTTTTGGGCAGGATGTGCAACCGGGATTGTACATTTATGTGGTGAAGAATAAAGACAATCAAAAAGTGGCATCCGGAAAATTGATTGTTGTGAAATAATTGCATCCCCCCAATGGAAATTTTATCTCCACAAGGATTTCCTGATAGGGACGCCAGGAGCACTCTTTAAGAATCAATCAACGTTCCATCGCCATTTCAACCATTAGTGATGATGAAGACCTGGGAGAATGATCCCCCGGAGCTTACCCAGCCAAAACACACGATGGTGAACAACCTGAGAAAACCGCTTAAGATTGGTTTTGCCCTTCCGTATATGTTAGCATGAACAGAATCCTTGTGACCGGTGGCAGTGGTTTTTTGGGTCGCCACCTGCTAAAACACTTATTAACCCTGGATGCGGAAATTCTGGTGCCAACCCGTTTTCCGCAAACGCTTTACCAGTTATTCGGGAAGCGAAATCCCCAATTAATCATTTTAAAAGGAACATTTTATGCCCCGGACATGCTGGCGCAGTACCGAAAATTTAAACCGGATGCAATTATCCATCTGGCGGCCATTCGTGGAGAGGGTAACGGAAAATGGCGGGACTATTATGAGGTTAACGTGAAAGGCACAGAAGTTCTGGTACAATTTGCATTGGATCATGGGGTACAAAAATTCATTTACTGCAGTACCGTGGGGGTTTTTGGAACCATCCCGGAACGGCTGCCGGCCGATCCCTGGGCGCCTGCCAATCCGGATAACTGGTACCACAAATCCAAATATTTGGCGGAAAGTTACGTCGTGAATGAATTGCGCCACCGCTTACCATTTGCCATTGTTCGCCCGACAATTACGTACGGCCCCGGGGACAATGGCTTTGTTGCAAAATTAACAGCGCTGGTCAAGAAGCGAATGTTCCCCTTAATTCATGCCAATGTACTGATTCATCTCCTGGATGTTCGAAGTTTTAGCCAGGCCTTTTCCGTGATATTGAACGCCCCGGAGAAAGAAATTATGGTCAACCTGGCTGATAAAGAACCCATCCCCTTGCAACGTTTAGTGGATGAAATACATCGGTATTTTTACGGGAAGAAATATCCACGCTGGCGTCAGGTTCCCGGCGCCCTGTTTTCGGCAGGGAAGGCAATGACCCGTGCGTTGAAATTGTCAGCATTAAATACCAGTCTGCGGCTGTTGAGTGAGTCCTGGTATTACGATACCAGCCACATGGAGCAGCTACACATTCCGCAGATGGATACGTTAACGGGAGTTCGTCATTACTTAAAAAGAACCTATCCCCGATGAATGAGCAACCAATGAATCCGTTTTTAGCCGTTTTAACCACCTGGAAATCCTATTTTGACAATTATTATGAAGGTCTGGGCACGACCTACGAACGGGTTCTGCTCCATAAACTGTTTAAACGCCTTGACACCCGGTTTGGCATCACCTCAGTTCTGGAAGTGCCTTCTTTTGGGATGACAGGCGTTTCGGGTATTAACAGCATGTGGTGGGCCATGCACGGCAAACAGGTTACCGTCATCGATACCGACCGAGAACGGATTGCTTTTATTGAAAATGTGTGGAAGGAAGTCGGTTTGGATGCCCGGATTATGTTCCATGAGGATTTTACCAACTTGCCCTTTGATAAGGATACCTTCGATGTATCCTGGAATTTTGCATCGTTATGGTTTGTGCCGGAATTACCCCGATTTGCCAGCGAGCTTCGGCGCATAACCCGAAAGGTCATCTTTATTTCTGTTCCCAATGATTCCGGTTGGGGGTATCGTCTGAGGGAAAAATACGGCCGGGAATTACCGGGAATTTTTCTGGAGAATATTCGTCCGGAAACGGTTGTTCAGCAATTTGCGTGTGAAGGCTGGACACTGCAGGAAACCGGTTTGTTCGATGTGCCCCCCTGGCCGGACATTGCCATGAAAAAAGAAGATCTGTTCCAAAAAATAGGATTGCAAAAAATAATGCAGCTTTTTTCCCGGTTGAAAAAAAGCAAGAATAACCATCAGGATCAAAAGTCTTCTCCGACGATTGTGGATTATTATGCCGGCCGGGCACCCCATCTGGAAGAAGAAATTATGCGATTCGCCATTCTTGAGAATGCCCCGAATTTTTTTAAACGAATATGGGCCCATCACCGTTATTTTATTTTCGCCCCAGCAAAAAAAGGTGAGGCATGAAGCCAAATGTATCGGTAGTAATTCCCTCCTATAATTCCAAACGCACCATTCGGGAATGCCTGGCGGCCCTGGTGCAGCAAACCTACACCGAGCCCTACGAAGTGATATTGGTGGACAGCTCTGATGACGGTACCCATGCGCTGGTGGCAGAAGAATTTCCCCAGGTAAAACTGATTCATCTGAATACTAAAACAGATCCGGGAACAGCCCGTCGGCTGGGGGTAGAAGCCAGCAGCGGGAATTTGATTTTGTTTATCGATTCCGACTGCATTGCACCACCGGATTGGATTGAGCGGTATGTGGAAATGCATACCCGGTTCCCGGACGTAGCGGCAATTGGTGGGGCCGTCATTAACGGGAATGACCCCCGCATTTTAACCAGCTGGGCGGGGTATATTGCAGAATTCCGGGAATTCATTCCGGAACAACCGGGGGGATTTGTGCAGCACCTGCCCACGTTGAACCTTTCGTACAAGCGGTGGGTGTTCGAAAAATACGGTTTTTTTGATCACCGGTATTATCCCCAGGAAGATTTGGTATTTAATTACAATTTAGTCCGGAGTGGAGAGAAAATATTATTTGAACCCTCAATTGTGGTCAAGCACAAACACAATCCCTCATTTCGTGCATTTTTGCAGCATCAAAAACGAATTGGGCGCATTACGGCCATCGTTTTGCGGCTTTTACCGCTGGAAGGATCCGCTATTGCGCGGAGTAAATTACGATTTTTTTTGTTGGCACCTTTGCTACCAATTGTTAAATTTTTAAGAACGCTGTTTGTTTTTCTTCGTAAAGAACCGAATATAGTATTACGCCATCCTGGTGCAATTATTATTTTTGCAATAGGGTTAATGTATTGGTTTGCAGGTTTTACACAAGGTGTGTTAACGAACATGGAGCCATTTGGTGAAGCCCGTAATCATCATTCCCACGCTTAACGAAGCGGAAAACATTCCGGTACTGATTCGGAAAATCAAAGAGCTGTACCCGGAAATGAATATCATCGTCGTGGATGACGATTCCGTGGACGGAACCGGTGATATTGCCGAGGAACTGGCGAACGAATATTCCGGTATTCAGGTGATTCATCGCAAACAACGGGAAGGTATTGGTGCCGCCATTGTAGACGGGTTTAAACGGGCCCTGCAAAACCATATGGATCCCATCTTTACCATGGATGGGGATTTGTCCCACGATCCTATTTATCTGGAGCGATTTTTACAAATTGCGGATAACTACGATTTAATCATCGGTAGCCGGTATATCAGCGGTGTTCGGGTGGATGGCTGGCGCTTCCGTAAATTGTTAATCAGTAAACTGGCCAATATGTTCGTTTCTTATGTGATGGTCAAGCCTATCTGGGACTTTACCTCCGGCTATCGGATGTATTCGGCAAATTTCTTAAAAGAAGTGGATTTTGATTCCATTCCCCCGCAGGGATACCTGTTTCAGATTCACATGGTGCATCTGGCATTTTCCAAAGGCTTTCGGGTAAAAGAAATACCCATTCTGTACAAGGATACGGAATATACCCATTCCAAAATTGATCCGCGGGACAAATATGTAACATTCCTGAAGGTCTTTCAATATCGGGCACCGATACTGGAAATTATTCGCCATTTAACATATCTGGGGAAGGATTATCACCGGTTTGTTGAGGAATATGAAGAATTGCTTAATCCGCCTCCGCTAAAAGCCCCACCCCGAAAAATACCACTAACGAATCCTACTGTTAGCATCGGGGTAATGGCCTATAACGAAGAGAAAAATATTGCCCGCTGTTTAACAGCGCTGGAAAATCAACAGTTAAGCCAGGGGGAAATTGTTGAAATTGTTGTGGTTTCCTCCGGAAGTACCGACCGCACGAATGAGATTGTGCGGGAATTTGAACGCCGGAATCCGGTAATCCGCCTGATTGTCCAGCCGGAGCGGCGGGGAAAAGCCAATGCCATTAACGAATTTTTAAAGGTGGCCAAAGGGGATATTTGTGTCATTGAAAGCGCCGATACGGTAACGGAACCGGATACAATTGAGCAGTTAATTCGTCCCTTTCAACGGCCGGAAGTAGGCATGACTGGCGTGCATCCCATTCCCACAAATAGTAAGAAGGGGTTTATCGGATATGCGGTTCACCGCTTGTGGGAACTGCATCACGTCATGGCACTGGATAATCCCAAATGTGGGGAAATGGTGGCGTTTCGGAACATCTTCACCAAAATTCCGACTTACACGGCCGTAGATGAAGCCGCAATTGAAGCGCTGGTTCGGGAAGTGGGATTTGAACTGGCATACTGCCCGGATGCCATTGTGCACAATAAAGGCCCGGAAAATCTTCGGGATTTTTTGCGGCAGCGAATCCGGATTACGACCGGACACAAACATCTCTATTCGGCAAAGGGCTATCAGGTATCCACGTTAAAATCGTCTCAGGTGCTGAAATATGTATTAAAAACCCAAAAGTGGACGCCCTCTCAGGTGTTTTACATGATGTGCCTGATTTTACTGGAAGCATTGGCCCGCACCATTGGAACGCTAAACTTCTACCTTCGGGATAAAAATCCCTATGTTTGGGATATTGCGCAATCCACCAAACGGCTGGAATTAAAAGAGGCGAAAACCTATTAATTCCACAATCTCACGAAAGAAAATCGGGATTTTCATTCTGATTTTCCTGGCCGGATTTTCGCTGCGATTATGGCTGGGACTTCAGTATCGCTACATTTCACCGGATGGGGTGTACTATGCCCAGATTGGTGAACACCTGTTTCAGAAGCACCAATACGGCATACTGAATATTCCGGGCTATCCTGCAATTATTCAGCCCCCGGTGTTTCCAACGCTCATTGCCGCCATGCGTTATGTCGTTCCCAGAACCCTGGCCGGTCGCCTTGTAAACGTAGTGCTGGGTTCCCTGCTGATTGTATTTTCCTTTTTGATTGCCAAGCGATTGTTTGGCTCCCGGAGCGGCTGGTATGCAGCTGTGTTGACGGCAATTCATCCATTCCTGCTGCGGTATTC
>WGBF01000265.1 GCA_015494485.1 bacterium
CCCCTGGCAGTGGTTATTCCGCGGAATGAGGGGGATGTTCAGGCCGTCATCGAAGCCGCACGGAAGCTGGAAATACCGGTGCTTCCGCGAACCAGCGGTACCAGTCTGGCCGGGCAGGCCATTAATGAGGCCGTGGTCATCGATTTTAGCAAATATCTGGACAACATCCTGGAGGTCAACCCCGAAGAACGCTGGGTGCGGGTGCAGCCGGGCGTTGTGCTGGATGAGTTAAATGCCTTTCTGAAACCCTATGGACTTCAGTTTGGGCCCGACCCCGCCAGCAGCAATCGGGCCGCCATGGGGGGCATTGTGTCCAATAATTCCACCGGCGCCCATTCCATTTTGTACGGAATGACGGTTGAGCATGTGCTGGCCTCCCGGGTCATTTTAAGCGATGGTCAGATAACGGAATTCCGGCAGGTGGACAGCGATGTGCTGCGTCATAAAAAAACGCTAAGTGGCAGGGAAGGGGAAATTTACCGCGGCATTCACGAATTGATTACCCGCAACGCCGATGTGATTCGTAATGGTACCCCCCACCACTGGCGGCGCTGCGGCGGTTACAATCTGGACCGATTTGTGGATGGCGTAACCACCCGATACAGTACGGGACCGGAATTTAATCTGGCAAAATTGATTAGCGGGGCGGAAGGCACCTTGGGCGTGATGACTGAAATCACGTTAAATCTGGTACCGCGGCCGCAACACACCGCGCTGGCATTGTTACAGTTCGATGATTTGCACCGTGCCCTGTCCGCCGTGCCGGTCATTCTGGAAACGGGGCCTTCTGCGGTGGAACTGCTGGACCACATGGGGTTAACCCTCTGCAAAAAGGTGCCGGAATATGCCCGGTTGCTCAACACCTTTATTGTTGGGGATCCCAATTGCATTTTAATTACGGAATTTTACGGGGAAAGTACCGCGGAACTCACGGCAAAAATTGACCATCTCAAACAGCATCTCCAAAAAAAATCCGTGAAGTGCCAGGTTGTTCCGGCCATTGATGCTACGCTCCAGCAAAATGTGTGGACGGTGCGCAAGGTGGGACTGGGATTGTTGATGAGTATCCGCAGCGATTACAAACCCATTCCCTTTATTGAAGACTCCGCCGTGCCGGTGGAACACCTGGCGGATTACGTGCAGCAAATTGAAACCTATTGCCACAGCCTGGGCACCGATGTGGCCTACTACGCTCATGCCAGTGCGGGATGTTTGCACATCCGCCCGTTGATGAACACCAAAAAAGCGGAAGAAGTGGCCAAGTTGCCCCTCATTGCCGCCCGGGCAGCGGAACTGGTACTGGGGTACCGCGGGGCGCTTTCCAGCGAGCACGGCGATGGCAGGGCCCGAAGCTGGCTGAATGAATTTTTCTTTGGGAAAGAATTGTACCACGTTTACCGGCAGGTAAAGCACATTTTTGACCCGGAGAATCTGTTGAATCCCGGCATGATTGTGGATGGGCAGTACATTACGGAAAATCTTCGGTACGGCCCGCAATACCGGACGCGGAACTGGCAGCCGGTACTGGATTTTAGCACCGATGGCGGCTTTGACCGGGCGGTGGAAATGTGTAACGGTGCCGGTGTTTGCCGGAAGAAAATTACCGGCACCATGTGCCCCAGTTTTATGGTAACCCGCGATGAGGAACACTCCACCCGCGGGCGCGCCAATTTGCTCCGGGCGGCCCTTTCGGGACGGCTCCCGGAAAATGATCTGTTTTCCCCGCGGATGTTGGCTGCCCTGGATTTGTGTGTGGAATGCAAAGCCTGTAAAGCGGAATGCCCTTCCTCCGTGGATATGGCCAAAATTAAAACCGAATACCTGGCGCAGTATTACCGCCATCATCGCATTCCGCTGCGCAGCCGGCTGTTTGCGGCCATGCCTGATCTGGTGCGCCAATTCAGTAAATTTATTCCCCGCAATGTAATCAATAGCGTGATGTCCTGGCCGTTGGGGCGATGGTTTCAAACGCAACTGGGTATTGCGCCGCAACGGCAACTTCCGCGATTGGCACCCCGTCCGTTCGATGCCATTTATCCCCGTGTGTCCGAGCATCTGACAAATACGGAAAGCACGGGACGTAAAAAAGTAGGGGTGTTTGTAGATTGTTTTACCAATCAATACCATCCGCAGGTGGCCGAAGCGGCATTTGGGGTACTGAAGGCATTGGGCTTTGAACCCTTTCGGGTTAATTCCGGCTGTTGTGGACGAACCTATATTTCCAAAGGACTGGTGCACAAGGCGCAGGAAAAAGCCAGCGCAATGATTGCGGAATTACTGCCGGTGGCGGAGGCCGGTATTCCCATTGTGGGGCTGGAACCCGGGTGTCTTTCTGCATTAAAAGATGATTACGTATTTC
>WGBF01000266.1 GCA_015494485.1 bacterium
GGCACATCCCGCATTCTGGCGGAAAATCCCCTGGTGGAAATTCTGTTAACGTTTGCCGAAAACGTGGCCGCCGGAGAACCGCTGGCTACAATAATTCCCCTGCTGGAGTCCCCTTTCCTGCAATACCACCAGCACGTGACGGGGCTGGATGTACCGGAATTGCTGGCAGAACTGCGTCTGCCGGGGAACGTGGCGGTGCTGATTCACCAGGCGGAGCAACTGGCCCGCTATTACGAAGCCCCCTTTCACGATGATGACCAGCCACCGCCGGAAATGTCGATTGCCTTCCGGGCGTTAAAAACAGCCCTGGAGGCGCTGGAAGCGGATATTCAACAATTTAAGCAGTGCAGAACACCAGCAGAGTACGCGCGATTCTATTTGAACCTCATTGAAAAACATGCCGTGCTGCAACGCGGGGTAAAGGAGGTGGAAGCACGCAATCCCCGCCAGGCAACAGTCAATTTCCGGGCGTTGCGGGAATGGATTCAGGCGCTGGATACCTGGCAAAAACGCCAGGGGGACATTCCTCTGACACCCGTGGAATGCTACCAGGCCCTGCAACTGCTTGCCCGTACCCATTCCGTAACACTCCCCCGGCCTCCCCGGGGTGGTGTGGTGCTGGTACCGCCGGAAAAACTTCCGGAGCCGTCGGTTTCGGTGGTGTTTGTTCTGGGAATGACCGATGCCAACTTCCCCCGTGCCCAGCTTCCGTTCCTGCAGGACATTCCCCAGCATCTTCAATCCCTGCTGGCGGAAGAAGCCGTGATGCGCCAGCGACGGTGGCTGGCTAACCTGGTGGAAAACCCCGACCAGCAGGTGTTTTTTACCTATCCGCGCCGGGAGCAGGAAGCGGAGCAAATCCCCTCCACCTATGTGCAGGAATTGCAGCGCCTGATGCCGGTAATGGAGGAAGCTGATTCCCTTCCGGTTCCGGATCCCACAACGTGGCAAATTTTTTCCTACACCCTATTTGCAGAAAAACAGGACCCACCGGCGGATGTTCCCGTGCCGGTGCCGCTCCGGGCCATTCACCGGGCGGTGCACATCTGGAAGGTGCAGGAAAACCTGTCCGCCGAACCGCGGGAATACGAAGGAAATCTGGGTTCGGTTAAGGCCGTTCCGGAAATACTCCAGCAGCGTGTTCGGGAGCGGGTGTTCTCTGCCTCCGCACTGGAACACTATGCCCGCTGTCCCATGCTCTACTTCCTGCGGTACGAACTCTCCATTCCGGAAACCCAGCCGCGGGAGGATTTTTTAACCCCTCTGGAACGCGGCAATTTAATTCACACCGTTCTGTACCGGTTTTACACGGAAGTGCCGGAGGATCAGCGGAGCGAAAGCCATTTGCGGCGTATTGCGGAAGAGGAATTGAATCGCCTGCCCCTGCCGGGAAATTATCTTCGGGAATTCCTGAAGCGGGAATTTCTGGGTGGCGGAAGCCAGCGCGGTATTTTCAGCGAGGCGTTTGACACGTTATCGCAACTGGATGGGAATTTTCGGGAAATGGGGCTCACGGAAGTACTGGCCGAACAGCCCTTTGGATTTTGGGGAGACAACATGCCCCGCTCCTGGGCGGTTTTTCAATTGGCTACCCCGGAAGGCCCCATTCAATTCCGCGGTAAAATTGACCGCGTAAACCTTTCCGCCGATGGGCAGTTTGTGGTCATCGACTACAAATCCGGAACGGCGCCCTCTGCCACGGAAATTGCCAATGGCCTTCGGCTGCAGCTTCCGCTCTATTTAATGGCGGTGCAGGCGTTGCACGACCCGGCCCAAACTCCCCTTGGTGGCGGCTATGTGGAAATCCGCCGCAACGGGAATAGACCGGCGCTTCACCTGCTGGAAACGGACGGGGTCACCCGCGTGAAGGACGGCGGGCAGTATCTTACCCTGGAGGAGGTCATTCAGCGAACCCGCGATTTTATTTTCAATTACGTAACGGAAATTGCCCGGGGGAAATTCCCCCACACCCCGGATGTGAAAATGTGTGCCACCTGTGGCTTTCGCTATTTGTGTCGTCGTTATCCACCCAAACAACAGGCCCGCCAGCGCCGGAAAAACGGGTAATTAACACCAGAGAACCATTCCGCCACAAAATTCCTTGAAAATGCGACGTGGGTGCGTTAACCTACAGTGCACAAACGGGGCTGAGCTGATGGCGGCAGAAGAAGAAACAATCCGGCGCGTAAAAATCCACCTGAACGGCGCGGTGCAGGGGGTGGGATTTCGCCCCTTCGTGTACAATCTGGCCCACGGCCTGGGGTTAAAAGGATACGTGTTGAATGACGGGTTTGGTGTGTTTATTGAAATCGAAGGGGAACCGGCGGCGATTGACCAGTTTCTTGTGCGCCTGCAAACGGAAAAACCCCCGCTGGCCCACATTTTCAGTCAGGAAGTGGAATATCTTCCGGAGCCGGCCGGGTACGGGGATTTTTCCATTCGCCGGAGCGATGCCGATACACCCAAAGAAGTGTTCATCTTACCTGATGTGACCACCTGCGACGCCTGTTTGAAGGAGCTGTTCAATCCCGAAGACCGCCGCTACCGCTATCCGTTCATCAATTGTACCAATTGCGGACCCCGCTTTTCCATTATTGAAAGCCTCCCTTACGATCGCCCCAATACTTCCATGAAGGATTTTACCATGTGCCCGGAATGCCAGCAGGAATATGAGGACCCTACCAACCGGCGCTTTCATGCCC
>WGBF01000267.1 GCA_015494485.1 bacterium
AGTAATACCCTAAACTCACCCCCTAACCCCCTCTCTTTCGAAAAAGAAAGAGAGGGGGAAATCAGGCTTTTACTCCGGGAAAGCACTGATGTCATTCTGGAGCGGAGCGTTAACGGAGCGAAGAATCTCAGCCACTATGCGTGAGATGCTTCGTCGCTGGTGCTCCTTAGCATCACATGTAGTACCTCGTCTCTATTATTCTAAAGGGAAACACCGATGGAACAACGAATCTATTTCAATATGTGCAATTTGCTTAGTGATGCTCAGCAAACAAACATCCCCCTATTAAAAAGGTGAAAATAAATTTTGATTATTTTAAACGGTGCATCGTTTATTTGAGTGGTTGAACGGAAACAGAACCAAAATTCAAACGATATCTGTATAAACATTACGACTTCATTTAAAAGCGTCAAAATAAATTTTAACGATCCATAATTTAATGCAGTTTGTTTCCCCCTCAGTCAATTTTTCATGCGCGGTTAAAATGGGCAGTGCGGGGTAATTTCCCCAATTGCAGAATGTGAATGTTCACAAATTTCACACATGAATCGGGCCTTTTCGGTTGCGCAATTTTCCACCGTCCCTGCCCCGAAATACGGCAATAATCTCCGACAGGATGGAAAGGGCGATTTCATCCGGGCTTTCCGCTCCAATATCCAGGCCGATGGGACTGTACAACCGCTCCTGGAGTTCGGAATGAAACGGAATTTGGGCACGGGTTAATTCATCCAGTATTTGCTGGGTGCGGCGTTTGGGACCCAACACCCCCACATATGCGGGTGGACGCTGCACCAGGTGGGTTAAAATCGTCTTATCGTGCAAATACAGGTGGGTCATGATCAGCACAATGTCGTTGGGGTGAGGGGGATTGGCCGTCAGGTATTGCTGGTAATCCACCCGCTCCACGCGCCGGGCACCCGGAAAACGTTCTGGCCTGGCATACGCAGGGCGATGGTCCAGTACATCCACCCGCCAGCCCAATGCGGCTGCAAATGCTACCACCGGCTCTGCATCTTTGCCGGCACCAAAAAGAAGCAGATGCGGTGGGGGGGCAATGCGTTCCAGCAATACCTCCACTTGCCCCTGTGGTGTATTGATCAGGTGATGAGCATAATGGGAACGCGCCGGTATTTCCGTTTGTGCAGCAATTTTTTTAACCCATTTCTTATCGGGGATGTCGCTACTTAGCCGGCCATCCGGTGCCTGCCAAACATGGTTCCCCACGGACAGAGAACTCCCCTCCGGTGCCTCGATAACCGTCCACAAATATCCCGGATCGTGGTGCTCCATTACCGCTTCCATCTCTTTTACATACGAAAACGTCCCTTCGGGGAAGGGCAACGGCTCCAGCAACACATCAATTTTGCCGTTACACCCGGATCCCAACCCCCACACGGCTTCATCTTCTGCCATGGTATCGTAGTGCAGCAGGCGCGGTGTGCCTTCTGCCAGGACTCTCTTGCAATGCTCAACAATATCATGTTCCAGGCAACCACCGCTCACCATGCCAGTGATGGTGCCATCGGGTTCCACAACCATTCGCGCGCCTGGCCGGCGGTAGGTTGAACCGGCAACGCGTAAAATTGTAGCTAACACGGCGGGTTGACGATGGCGTTGTAACTCATTCACGCGATGGAGTACTTCCAGTAAATCCTTCATTCTTTCCCTCTATTGTTCTATGACCCGAATTTACCAACTGTGTGCCCAATTCCTTCCTTTTTTCGGGAACGGTGCAAGCGGCGGCTGTACACTTCCGTTAATTGATGAACCATTTGCCGCAAACTGTCCAGATTGTGCACCGGCGCCAGAATGTCGATATACGGAAGAGCCGCCTGCATTCCCCGGGTTTCGGGGCGGTATTCCGAAAATCCCATTAAGGGATTCAGCCACATAACGAAGGCACTATGCCGGTACAAATACGCCATGTTCTCCCGAAGCAATTCCACCGAACCGGTATCCCATCCATCACTTAAAATTAATACCACCGTTCGGGAATCGATCATCGGACCAAATTCCCGAACAAATTGCTGTAACGATTCCCCAATGCGGGTGCCCCCGGACCATTCCTGAAAACTGCCAAACAATTGGTGCCAGTCCTGCCGCTGCCGAAATTCCTGGATGGCATTTGTTAACCGCACCAGGGACGTACTAAACACAAAAAGCTCCGTTCGATGGTACACGGTGGAAAATGCGATAAGAAATTGCAGTAAGAAACGGGAATACAGGTCCATGGACTTGCTAACATCGCACAGCACCACCAGTTTTAAGCGCTGGCGAATTCGTTCTTTGAAATGCAACTGCACAATTTCTCCGCCCCGCCGCAAATTGTGCCGGAGTGTTTTACGAAAATCAAACCGGGCCTGCTGATGTACACTACGCATCCGGCGGGAGAACTGTACTGCCAGCGACCGGGCCATTCGTCGCACCAGCATCAGCATTTCGGCCTGCTCTGCTTCCGAAAAATGGGCAAAATCCCGGCGGGTTAACACCCGGTACGGGCTGTACCCCGGTAGCTGCACTTCATCCCAGACGGTTGTTACCTCCTGCCCCTGAAGTAAAGAACTTAACTGGGGGAGTAAGCGCCGGGATTTTTCGGGCTCCGGCGAAGCAGACGGTGTTGGCGCTTCCTCTTCAGATGTGGATTCCATCCCCGGGCGCACCAGCCAGTACCGCTCGAACACGCGCTGAAATATGACGATTTCTTCCGGATGTTTGGCAAAAATCATTTGCAGGGTCTGGCGCACCTGATGGCGGTTCTGTAAGGGAATTTTTTGCAGCACGTGCAGGGCATCAATCGCGCTGCCAGGCCCCACCGGAATTCCGGCATCCCGCAACGCCCGGCAAAATACCACAATGTGGTTCCGTAAATTGTGTTGGTTCCGCTCCGGCACAGTACCTCCGGGTTAGTCCTCTGTCGTTTTCCGAATTGTATCCTCTGAAAAAGCCGTTGGTGTTAACCGGCTGCTGACGCCGACTTTCTGTAGCAATTCTTCCAGATTCATCCGGACTTGTTCAATATCCTGGCGGTCTTTAAAAATTACCCCCAGCGTCTGCTCCACCACGGTTTGATCCAGAACATCCCGATGCAGTGCCACCAGTGCGCGTGCCCAATCCAGTGTTTCTGCAACGCCGGGCACCTTTGCCAGATGCATCTCCCGAACGGCTTCCATAAAGCGGGTAATTTGTTCGGCCAGCCTGTCATTCACACCGGGAACTTTTTGCTTTACAATTGCCACTTCTTTCTCAAAATCCGGGTAATCAATCCACAAATACAAACAGCGCCGTCGCACGGCATCGGAAAGCTCCCGCGTGCGGTTGCTGGTTAAAACAACATAAGGGATGTGGCTGGCACGAATGGTACCGATTTCCGGAATGGTAATTTGCCAGTCGGAGAGCACTTCCAGTAAAAAGGACTCAAATTCTTCATCCGCGCGGTCCAATTCATCAATTAATAGCACCGGCGGTTTGTGGTGGGTAATGGCTTGCAACAAAGGCCGTTTTAGTAAAAACCGCTCGCTGAAGATTTCCGCTTCTTTTTCCTCTATGCTTTTGGTGGAATGCTCTTCCAGTTTGATGTGCAACAACTGGTGTTGGTAATTCCACTCGTAAAGCGCGGTGGTGCTATCCAGCCCCTCGTAACACTGCAGCCGAATTAAATCCGTTTCCAGTGCCCGCGCCATGGCCTTGGCAATTTCCGTTTTCCCCACCCCGGCGGGGCCTTCAATAAGCAGGGGGCGATTGAGCGTGGTAGCCAGGAACAATGCGGTGACGATGGATTCATCCGCAACATAATCCTGCTCGGCCAGCATACGGGCAATGCGCTTGAATTCTGCTTCCATAAAATAGCGTCCTGTTATGTCGAATCATCCATGGGTGTTTTGCGAAAACGACTTTCGGTTTTCCGCTCGACCACAAAAAACCGGCAGGTCGGATCCCACTGTTCAGACCTGCCGGTACGGGTCAACATTTCCGTGTTTAGCGCCCCAGGGCGGTACAAATGGCCCGTTCTGCGTACACTTTGGCCAGATGCTTCCGGTACGCTTCGCTGGCAAAATGGTCTTCCATAAATTCCAGCTCATCATTTTCCGCCGCCTGTTGGGCCGCCGCTTTGATGGCCGCATCATCCAGCGTTTTGCCAATTAAATCCTGTTCCACCCCTTCATCCCGGAAAGCAGTAGCGGCTACGCCGGTAAATGCCACCCGGGCATCCGTACAGGTGTTGCCGTCCATGGTTAACCGCACAGCACACCCCACAACAGCAAAACGGGAAGCCGGATGCGGAAATTTCAGATAAGCACTTCGCACCGTATCGCCATCTACAGGGAAGCGGATTTCTTTAATAATCTCCCCTTCTTCCAGGGCTGTGGTAAACAGATCCACAAAAAATTCCCCGGCAGGAATGGTGCGTTCACCTTCCGCACTAACAGCTACAATTTGCGCATCGTAGGCCAGAACCGCTGCCGGGTAATCCGCGGCTGGTTCCGCATGCGCCAAACTTCCGCCAATGGTGCCCATATTCCGGACCTGGGGATCCCCGATAACCGCAGCAGCATGGGCCAGAGCCGACGCACTGCGCTGGACTTCCGCGCTCTTTTCAATGGCAGCATGGGGGGTGCCACCCCCGATGATAAGCTGGTCTCCAGATCGGCGAATTTCCGCGAAACCCGGAATATTGCGAATATCAATTACATGCGCCGGCGTATTCAGGCGCAGTTTCATGGTCGGTATCAGGCTGTGCCCGCCAGCCAACAATTTGGCATCCCCTTCAAAGCGGGCCAGCAACTCCAGCGCCTCTTCCAGGGAATTGGCGCGGTGGTATTCAAAAGGTGCCGGAAACATATTCTCCTCCTTTCCTTACGCGTTTGCCTGTTGGATAGCTGCCCAAACCCGGGATGGGGTGAGGGGCATTTGTAAATCGGTAATTCCCAAAGGTGAAAGGGCATCGATTACCGCATTCACAATTGCCGGTGTGGAGGCAATGGTACCGGTTTCACCCGCTCCCTTTACACCCAGTGGATTATGGGGACAGGGTGTCACGGTCCGGTCCACTTCAAATGAAATCAGGTCATCCGCGCGGGGAATGGTATACTCCAGGAATGATCCGGTAATTAACTGACCGTCTTCATCATAGGCCGCTTCTTCCAGCAATGCCTGGGCAATCCCCTGCGCCAGTCCGCCGTGAACCTGTCCATCCACAATCATGGGATTTATCACGTTGCCCACATCATCCACGGCCACATATCGCAACAGAGTTACTTTGCCGGTATCCGGGTCCACTTCCACTACCGCGATATGGGCTCCAAACGGAAAGGTGAAATTTGCCGGATCGTAGAAGGTGCTAAATTCCAGTCCCGGCTCCAATCCTTCTGGATAATTATGCGGCACATACGCTGCCAGGGCCACTTCGCCAAAGGAAATCTTGCGATC
>WGBF01000268.1 GCA_015494485.1 bacterium
GCCGCGGTGGATGAATTTGGGGTGCGCGCCAGTTTTAGCTCTGTGGGGCCCGCTGCCGATGGCCGCATTAAACCTGATCTGGCTGCCCGGGGGGTGCGTACGTATTGTGCCAGTCCTGCAACAAATCAATCGTATGCTCAGGTAAGCGGCACTTCTTTATCCTGCCCCTTGGTTGCCGGTGCAGCTGCCGTGGTGTGGCAGGTAAATCCCCGCTTGACGAACATGCAGGTGCGGGAAGCCTTGCGCCGAACCGCTTCCCAGGCAGACAATCCGGACCGCTATCTGGGATGGGGCATTGTCAATGCCTACGAAGCGGCATTCTATTACACACCGCGTATTGTACACCAGCAATTACCAGATACAATTGGCCTGCGCCAGGAGTATGTGATGGAGGCGGTGGTCACCAGCCGTTTTCCCCTTAAAAAGGATTCGGTGGTTATTACTTATCGATTTGATAACCAGGCGTGGCAACGTCAAATCATGCAACCGGTCAATGATTCCCTCTTCCGCGCCACCATTGAAAGCCCGGGTGTACCCACCAATTTCGATTACTACATCAGTGCCGTGGGGGACAGTGGCAAAGGGTACGTGCCTTCCTTTGCGCCGGACGTGTATTACACCACCTACTTAAGCAGTGATCCCAGTTCAATAGGAGAGGACACGCCGCCAATTGCCACCACCGTTTACCTGTGGCCGGCATATCCCAACCCCTTTAATGGGGGAACCCACGCCCGGGTTACCGTTCGGCAAAAGGGGAATTACACCCTTTCCGTGTACAATGTGCAGGGGCAATTGGTAACCCGGTTGTACAGCGGGGAACTGACTCCCGGTGACCATGAATTTACCTGGAACCCTCAATCGCGCGGGAGTGGGGTGTATTACCTGATACTGAAAGGCACTTCCTTTAAGCAGGTGCGGAAAGTGTTGTATTTAAAATGAATAATGCGGATGGCATGCGCACAATCGTTGCCGCAAAGGAAAACGGTTCCCTCGTTGCATGTCATTCCGGTAACACCTAAATTCACGCCAACGTTATTGGAGGAGGATGCGAATTGCCACAGTATGATTACGACGCCATCGTTGTAGGCGGTGGGCCTGCCGGCAGCGCCACTGCCTTGTTTGCCCGTCGGGCCGGATTGAATGTGTTGTTAGTGGATAAGAAAAAATTTCCCCGGGACAAAATTTGCGGGGATGCCATTTCCGGGAAGTCCATTACATATCTCCGAAAATTAAATTTACTGGATGCGGTGCTTCAACAACCGCACGCCATGGTGTACAGCGTTATTTTTTCTTCCCCCAACGAAAGTTCCATTAAAATTGATTTTCAACCCAATCGCGAAAAAGGCGACGTGCACGGGTTTATTTCCCGCCGCATTTATTTTGACAACGTGTTGTTTCAAACTGCTAAGAAGGAAATGGATACCCTGGAGAATGCCCCGGTAGAAGACCTGATTCTGGAGGATGGATTTGTCCGGGGCGTGCGGGTCAAGGAGAACGGCCGGTTGCGGGACATCACTGCCAAAGTGGTGGTGGGTGCCGATGGCTTCAGCTCTGTTGTGGCCCGCAAACTGGGTATTTACGAACTGGACCCGGACCATCATCTGGTGGCGACCCGCGCCTATTACAAAGGTGTTACCGGTCTGGACGATGCCATTGAGCTTCATTACATCAAGGACGTGATTCCGGGCTATTTCTGGATATTTCCTTCTGATAGCGGCATGGCCAACGTGGGGCTGGGAATGGTGCACCGCATTATGAAAAAGAAAAACATTCGCATACGTTACGCCCACATAGCGGCAACGCAGGCGCCATTCTTCCGGGAACGATTTAAAAATGCCGAACTGGTGGGGGATATTCAGGGGTGGAATTTGCCCATCGGCAGTAAAAAACGGCAGGTGCACGGAAATGGATTTCTGCTGGTGGGGGATGCCGCCGGGTTAATTGACCCCTTTACCGGAGAGGGGATTGGCAATGCCATGGCCTCCGGATTCCATGCGGCACAGACGCTGGCGGAAGTGTGTAACGGCAACGACTACTCCGCCCGGGCGTTACAACGCTACCCGGACCGCCTGTGGGAACACCTGTGGCCCGAATTGCAGTTAGCCTACCGGCTGCAACGGGTGGGGCGCATCTGGCCGCTGATTAATCTGGTGGTTTCCAAAGCGGAACGGCACCCGGAGGTGAAACAATGGATTGTCGACATGATGTCCGGAAACAAACCCAAAGCAGAATTGACCAGTCCGTGGACCTATCTGCGGTTATTGTTCAAATAAATGAAATCCCTGCATTGAAACGCGAAACAGAATAATGCCTATGAACATGTGCCGTTTTGCAATTGCCGTCCTTCTGGTGGTCTTTACCGTCAGCCTGGCTCAGGATTCATTACACATCGTTTTGTCGCCGGATACACCGCATCGCTTTGCGTTTACTAATAAAGTGGATGCCTTCTGGTACGGCGAAGTGCAGCAACGCAATTTGCCTTCCTTTATGGGCTACACCATTGCCGAACAGCGGTATTTAATGGACTATCAGCTTCTGGAAAATGACCAGCCGGTGGAACGCGCCACGGCCAGTAGTATCAATCTGTTTCCGGACCGTCTGGTGCGGGAATTCCCCCAATGCACGGAAACATTCTGGTTTGTGGATTCCCTTCCGCTGGTGGCAATTCAACTGTCCCCCAAAACAGCCAGTACTTTGGGCATTCAATTTAAATGGGATGGTATGATTCGCGATGGTGCGCGCTGGTCAGAAACGACAGGGATGGTACTTGGCCACGTGCCGGATCTGGAAACCCGCCGCAAACGGACATGGATTGGGGTGAGCGCCACCCGGGGACCGGTTCAATTTATATTTCAAGAAGAAAACGGGCGGGAGCTTTTTACTGGTGTGCAAATGACGTTAAACGGGAAAACGACCGTACTGGTGTATTTCGGGAACGATTCTGCAGAGGTGGTGCAAACACTAACGCATTTCCGGGACAATTTTGCCGATGTGCTGGCGGTTCGCAAAAAGCGTATTCGCCGCCTGCTGGAAAGAAATCGAATTCACACCAATAATCCCCAATTTAATGCTGCACTGGCCTGGGCGCGCATATCCATGGATGATTTGATCACGCGACAGGGTATGTCGGGGGTGTGGGCAGGACTTCCGTGGTTTAATAATTATTGGGGACGGGATACCTTCATTGCGTTTCGGGGGGCGCTGCTAACCGCGGGCAGGTTCAAACTGGCCCGGGAAATTTTGCAAGCATTTGCGGCCCGCCAGAATACCAATCCCCTGGCGCGGGAGCTGGGCCGGATTCCCAACCGAATCACCCTTGAGGAAACGGTTTACAATACTGCCGATGGCACCGGCTGGTTTGTGAAGGCGGTGGAGCATTATGTGGCATATTCCGGCGATACGGCCTTTCTGGGGGAAATTTTCCCCGTGGTGAAAAAAGCCATTGAGGGCGCAATTGAAAAACGCATGGATGAATATGGCCTGTTAACCCATGGCGATGCGGAAACCTGGATGGATGCGGCGCTGGGAGAAAAAGCCTGGAGTCCACGCGGAAACCGTGCGGTGGAAATCCAGGTGTTGTGGCTGGAAATGCTTCGGTTGGGGAGTAAATGGGCAAAAGCACTGGGATATGACCAATGGGCCAAAAAGTGGTCGGATATTCGCACCCGCGCCCAAACCCACTTTCTGACTATGTTCTGGGATAATGTACACCATCGCCTGGTGGACCATTTAACCCCCAACGGTTCACCCAATGAACAGGTACGCCCGAACGCCATTTTTGCCCTCACGGTACCGGATTCGTCGCTTCTTACCGAAACCCAGCAGCAAGCCGTTCTGAAGGAAGTGGTGACCCAACTGGTTTTTCCCTGGGGTGTTGCATCGCTGGCGCAGGACGATCCCAATTTCCACCCGTATCACCATTATCCGCCGTATTACGTCCCTGATGCGGCGTACCATAACGGCGTGGTATGGACGTGGCTTTCCGGCCCGGTGCTGGAAGCATTATTGCCGGTAAACCCCTCTCTGGCACAAAAGCTGTTGCTGGAAAATGCACGGCAAATCCTGGAATTGGACGGTGTTGGCAGTCAGTCGGAATTGCTGGAAGCCTGGCCCCGGGAGGGTAAAACCTATCCACAGGTGTCCGGAACAGTGAGTCAGGCCTGGAATCTGGCGGAATTTTTGCGCATAACGCAGGAGCAGCTTCTGGGAATTCAACCCCACCTGGATCGCAAAGAACTGGTTCTGGCACCCAAAGACGTGCCCGATGTTTACCCGGTTGATTTTCAGGTACCGATTGGGACGTCCACCCTGCGGGGGAAAATTCAATTCCATGGACAGAAATGGGAAATCAACCTGGCTGCCTCGCGCTGGCCGGTGAAACGGATTGCCGTTTGGTTGCCGGAGCAAAATCAGATATGGCATGTAACTGTACCGGTGCCTGAGACGGGTGAGATTCATCTTCAGACAGACGTCAGTAAAAAATCGCCGGTTATTCGGGTCAATGGAAAGCCGGTTCAGGGAACGGCAACAACGCGTAAGCTGCAGCCCGATTTATCCTTTGCCACACCGACGATGAATATGAACATCCCGGCGCTGCAAAAACCGGCGTATGCCTTGCTTCGCGGAGAGGATATTGCCCGCCGTCCCAGCTATTTTAGTCCCATTGTGTTTGAGATGAAAGATGCCACCGGCGACGACAAAGGTCCCAACGGGCGGTATGTGTATCCGCGCAATGCGCATTTCCGCCCCGGTATTCTGGATATTGACCGGGTGAAAATCCGGAAAGATAAGCAGTATTATTATTTTGAAATTAAAATGAAAAATCTGGTGGACCCTGGCTGGCACCCGGAGGCTGGCTTTCAGTTGACGTACC
>WGBF01000269.1 GCA_015494485.1 bacterium
ATTCCGCGCGGGATATCGAAATTTTATTGCATGAGAGTCAGGAATCCATTAAACAACGCAAACGTGCGGAAGGCGAATATCTACAGAAATTCCTGGAATTGCGGGATCTCCGGGTGCGGGATGCCATGGTACCACGTGCGGAAATTATTGGCGTTCCACATACCGTATCCATTTCTGAACTGGCAAAAATTTTCATGGAATACGGATTCACACGGTTGCCAGTATATAAGGAAAACCTGGATAATATCATTGGCATTGTATACGTTAAGGATTTATTTAAAAAGCCCCGCAGTTTAAAATCCATTCTGCACCCTCCTCTTTTCGTTCCGGAAACCAAACGCGCCCTGGAGCTTTTACGTGAATTCAGGCAAAAAAATATTACCATGGCCATTGTGGTGGATGAATACGGGGGTACGGCTGGCCTGGTTACTCTGGAAGATCTTCTGGAAGAACTGTTTGGGGAGATCGAAGACGAGTTTGATACGCAAACCGTATTAATCCGCAAAATTAAAGAAGGAATTTACCACGTCAATGCCCGGGTGGAAATTGACCAATTAAACGAAACGCTCGGGTTAAATTTACCCAAAGGCGATTATGAAACGCTGGCAGGTTTTATTTTGAGTCAGCTTGGACATATTCCCCGACGGGAAGAATCTTTTGAATACAATAATATGCGTTTTACTGTGACCAAAACCACCCGCCGAAAAATTGAATGGGTACGCATCGAATTATCACCGGAAACCATTTCAGAGCACGTTCAAAAATCTGAGGAAGAATAGCAATTGTAATTAATTTCCTGGCCCTCGCTCACGATAATATTTAAAAAAGAGAGAGGGACACATGACGATTTCTTCATGGACGAAGGCATTAACCATCCGTTACATTTTGATACCCGGGATGTACTTAAAAATCTTCCTTCAAAAAGGTCGGCATACCAGGCGAAAATAACCAGAATTTTAATTTTATTGGCCTGTGTACAAACAGTGCTTAAATTTATTTTTTCAATAAGTGGGATTTAGTATGCTCAAAAGAACAACCATTCGGGATTGGAGCATCACCCTTTTTTTTCTGATTTCTGTATTTTCAATTTACCACATTGCTGCAAAGCACCATTTTAACGCCTCGAACATATCGCCTCAAATATTCCGGGAAATTCTTGAAGATAATAAAAATGTTGTGTTAATCGACCTGCGGGAAAGCCGGGAAATCCTGCGGGAGCCGTTTTCGTCACCCAAGCCCTTGATGCACCTTCCCTTTCTATGGTTACGACGCTCACACGCTTTGCCGACGGTGACGCCCGGCCAGATCACTATATTGCTGTGTTCTGATGGCAATCGTTCCCGCCTGATCTCTACCTTACTGGCTGAACAAGGAATGCACACGTTCTATCTTGAAGAAGGACTCTGGTCGTTACCTGCCACGAAGTAAAGCTGCTTGCATGGTTTCGTAATACTGGCGTTTCGCTTCATATCGCGTTACGGTGTCGGTTTTATTCCGTTTTTTGGCTCCCTGCACAAAGATGGTAATTTTGCGAAGCAGTTCTTCCAGTACCTGTAAGGTTTGCTCACGGTTTAATTGCCCGGAAGCAAGTATCTTCTCCAGCGCGTAAATACGAAACCGATCCATTCCCCAATGTTTCCTGGACAACTGATCGGCATGGCCACCATATTTTCGAATTAACGGCTCATCCAGATACAATACTGCTTCATGGGCACAAATTCGCAGCCACAAATCGTAATCTTCCACCGCCGGTAGCGCTTCGTCAAACATCCCGTATTCCAAAAACAGGCTGCGGTGTAGTAATACCGACGACGGCGAAATAATACACAGGGGCAAACAGTGAGGAAAAATGTATCCCCCATATTTCTGATGAATTTTCCGTGGATTTACGCGCTTTCCATTCCGAACCCAGATTTCATTGGTATGGCAAATTCGGTATTGGGGGGATTGGTGAATAGCATGGAGTTGTTTTTCCAGTTTTCGGGGCATCCATTCATCATCGGAATCCAGAAAGGCAATCCATTCACCCCTGGCTTCGGTTATTCCCCGGTTTCGAGCTTTGCTTACCCCCCAATTTTTCTGAAAGAAATAGGTTACCTGGGGAAATTCCGCCCTTATCATTTCCTTTGTGCCATCCATTGAGCCATCATCCACCACAAGGACTTCCAGGGGCGGAACGGTTTGCTGAAAGACCGAAGTCAATGCCCGCCGAAGGGATTCCCGACGATTGTACGTTGGAATGATAACCGAAACGGATGCCATTGTTTTTTTCTGGAATTTACGCGAATTTTTTACAAATAAAAAGCCGCCCATTCCGAAGAATGAGCGGCTATATAACCATCCCTGAAATTTTTACAGATTCACAACAGCTGTAAGGAAGGTGTTGAACAAGGGAGATTGCACCACATACATGTGGTATTTTGCCCGCAGGTTGTCATTACGGTTGAAGTCCCGAGTCCAGGCTGCACGAGAGTAGTTGTCATTATTTGTGATATTGTTCAACTGCAAGCGCAGATCCACATCCGCACCGGCCAACTGCATGGAGTAGGAAATCGAGGCGTTCAACTCGAAGAAATCGGGCAATTTCGCGGTATTGTCATAGTTTCCGTAGTATTCAGACCAGGCATTGGTCGAGACACCCAGGCGCAGGTTCCCCATATTGTACCCCACTTCAGCAGCGTACATTTTCTGCGGGGAGAACGGAACCACCTTACCCACAACGTCTTCAGCAGCAATACCAAAAATTTGCTGTACATTCATTTCCTGCCATTTGTTGCTGGCAATGGTAGCGCTGGCACGGAAATCGAAGTTCCGATAACGGGCAAGGGCTTCCAGTTCCAAGCCCTGGTGACGCGCCTGACCGGCATTAATGGTTACACGATCGCCAGCCTGATCAATGACGTATTCAATTTTATCACGGAAATCCATGATGTAATAGTTGGCCTTCAATACATAGTACCGGGTGTAATACCCAACACCCACTTCATAATTCGTCAGTGTTTCGGGTTTCAGTTCAATGGGGTTCCCATTGGCATCTTTGGGCTGATTGGCACCCGGACCACGGGAACGGTTGTACCAGTCACCGGTACGGGGTTCTTTTTTGGAGATACTGTAATTGGCGTACACATTGATATTTTGGTTCACATTGTAACTAATACCGAATTTAGGCATGAAGAAAGAATACGTCCGTTTGTAATCATCATCGGTGTACTTCGGAGTTCCGTCGGAATTCTTCAGATCACGGGTTTGATAGTAGTAGATGTTGGTCCATTTCTGGGCGGCAAAATCGTACACGCGAATGGGACGTTCTTCTACCCGATAGGAATACCGCGCATACTGACCGTCGGCCATGATGGACAAGCCCTGAATGGGGGACAGTAAAATCCGGCCAAAACCGGAGAGGTTGGTTACAATACCATCATAGTCGTACCGGTACTGGACTTCATCCAGGGTACGCACGCCACCGGTGCTGGGATCATACATGCGGAAATCGAAGGATTGCGCGAAGTGACGTGCTTTCCAGTGACGACCTTCACCACCGATGGTAATGGTAATCATGTCATTGATTTTATTCTGATAAGCAAAGTTGGCACCATACTGGAAGTGATGGTTTTGAGAATCATTGCGCCAGGAGTGTGCGTAAGTGCTGCTAATCAGGTTGCTGGCGCGGCTTACCGTAGTGGTATCACCATTGTAAACAAAGGTGTTATCGTTCGGATTGTAGCCGGTCAACACTTTACCGGTCATTTCATACACGAAGCGTGCATGCCGACCAAAATACTTTGCGTCGGTAGAAGGAGAAACTTCTTTAAAGGTCACCAGACCGGTATTTACGTCAAAGTAATCATTGCGCAGATAACGGCCACCACCCCGACCGGTGGTTACAAAACTATTAACCTTCAGATAAGAATTGTCATTAATGGCCCAATCCCAGTGCAATTCATATTGCGGTTTGAAGTAATAGTTTTCCTGATAGGGGTGATTGTAGCGATTGTATTCCCGGCCTAACTTGGGAATTAAATCCAGGTCCTGCATCGTACGGGCTTGATTATGCCGTTGCGGCGCGCCATGAGCATTTAACGTAATAACGTGTTTGCCCAAAATGCTTTGCAAGCCAACATAAAAACTGTGCCCATTGTAGTAAGTATTTGCAATGTAGGAGTCACCGGATTTCCGTTCGTAGCGCAGATGCAGATTCAGCTTACCATCAGCTAACAACCCGGAAACATAATCAATCGAGAAAGCCTGGTTGAAGGGATTGTACGTTTCAGAACCGCCTAAACCATTGGCAATCCGATTGGTCCCTTTGTAACCACCTTTGGTGTAATAGCCAACCAAAGAGCTCTTTAAGGTGAACGTCGGCGTTGCCGAAAAACGACCGGTCACAATGTTCACAGAACCACCAAACGCGCCGGAACCTAACAGCGAGGCACCCACACCGCGTTGTACCTGGATGGAAGATGCAGTTCCGCTTAAACCAGTCCAGTTCGACCAGTACACAATCTGGGATTCCGGATCATTGACGGGCACACCATTAATCAGGATTTGAATGTGTTGGGCATCAAAACCCCGAACATAAATCTGAGCTTCACCTAACCCTGCGGACGTTGTAAACACCCCAGGAATGGTACGCAGCAAATCGGGAACATCCTGGGTGGCGTATTTTTCCATAATTTCATCTGCATTCACTTCCGTAAATGCAACCGGGGTTTTTCGTTCTTCTGCACGGTTCACTTCTACAACAATTTCCTGCCCTTCAAACACCGTCGGCTGCATAGCAACTTCCAGTACCACCGGGTCTTTTCCAACCGTAACCACCTTGCTCCAGTCAATATACCCCAGGTAGCTTACCTGCACACGCCATTTCCCTTGAGGCACATCGTCAATAATAAATGCCCCGTCCTCATCGGTGGTGGTTCCCATGGTGGATCCAACCAGAATAACGTTGGCACCAATCAGGGGATCACCCGTTTTGGCATCCTTGACAACACCCTTAATGGTGCCGCCAAATACCATTGCGGTAGCCATTAACACTACCAAAATGATAGATAAAAGCCTCATAGCTCCTCCTGTTTAGTTATGAATTGTTTGTGAAATACGAAAGCCTCTTTCGTTCCGGGAAAGAGGCTTTAACATAAGCACAGATATCTTCCGATTCTTTCCAGACATGCTTGGTCATTAATTTGGAAAGATCAAACACTTTAAACGTTCTGAGCATCTGTTGATCCATCAACTGTTCACTTCTCATTTCAAAATGGCCAAAAGTTTAAATATTTGTGACCAAATTTTCAATACATAATTTTTTTTCATTTCTGCTCCAGATATTCCCTCTGAAAATTTAATCATGCTTTAATCATAACTTCCAGACATTTCAAATTTGTTACAAATTTATTTCATTCTGCCGACATGTTATAACCGGAAATACCAGAACTCCTGCTTGCTTTCACCTCCCTTGTTTTGTAGTATTGACCGCCATGAAAACACAATGGAAAATATTTGCCGAAGGTATTGGTGAACCCTGCTTTGTGATTCATTATGGCGAAGTGGGGCTAAAGGGAGAAAACCGCTCCTTTTTTGAAGGCCAGTTGATGAAGAATATTAAAATGGCTATTAAGGATATTTCAAAAACGTCCATGTTAAAATACCATGGTCGTTTTATTCTCCCCCTGCCTTCACCAGAGCTCATGGAGCCAATTCAGGAACGCCTGGCCAGGGTTTTCGGGATTGTTTACTTTGCTCCCGCTTTGCTGGTCACTCAGGACATTGAACACATTGAAACTGCTGCACGTCATCTCATGGCAAACCTGACGTTTTCCAGCTTTGCCATTAAAACCCGACGGGCTCAAAAGCGCTTTCCGCTGTCTTCTCAGGAGGTGAACATTCGCGTTGGGGCGGCGGTGCAACAACAAAGCGGTGCACGGGTGGATTTAAGCAATCCGGATGTTACCTGCTACATTGAAATATTTGACAACAAAGCCCTGGTGTACGCCCAAAAGATTCCCGCTGCTGGTGGGTTGCCGGTGGGCGTTAGTGAACGTGCCGTCAGTCTGCTAAGCGCGGGCATCGATTCGCCTGTTGCTTCCTACAAAATTATGAAACGCGGGGTCAAATTAATTTTTGTCCATTTCCATAGCGTTCCGTTAACCAGTAGTGCTTCTATTGAAAATGCCACCAAGCAAGTGGAATTTCTAACGCAATTTCAATATCATTCCAAACTTTACCTGGTACCGTTTCTGGAAGTGCAACAACAAATCATGGCCCATGCACCCAAAGATTACCGGGTAGTGTTGTACCGGCGATTCATGCTGCGCCTGGCAGAGAAAATTGCTTACCGGGAACGCGCTAAGGCGCTGGTAACCGGCGAAAGCATTGCCCAGGTGGCTTCCCAAACATTGTCCAACATGCAGGTAATTAACGAGGTGGCTACGCTGCCCGTTCTGCGTCCCCTGGCGGGTGATGACAAAGAAGAAATAATCCAGCAGGCCAAAACCATTGGCACGTTTCATGTCAGCATCGATCCGTATGAAGGTTGTTGTTCCCTATTTATTCCCAAACATCCGGTGACGCGGGCTAAACGCGAGGTGGTGTTGGAAGCGGAATCCAAATTGGATATGGACAACCTTCTCAAAGAAGCACTTTCGAAAACAGAGGTGCTGAAATTCCATTTTCCGAAAACAGAACAAGGCGAAGCGTTGTAAATTTGGCAAATTTTATTTTTATTTCACGAAATATGGCCTAAATTGAAGGACAGAAGATAAAGGAAGAAAATGCCATGTTTGGACTGGGAATCACAGAATTACTCCTTATTTTACTCGTCCTGATTTTGTTTTTCGGTGCCAAACGATTACCCGAACTGGCCCGAAATCTGGGAAGAGGGATTAAGGAATTTCAACGGGAGATGAAAAGCGATCGGGAATTAAAAGATAAAACCGATCAATAACGACCTAACTTGTTGAGTGTTTCCTGATACGCCGCTTTTGTATCCACATCCCATAAAATTCCCGGATCGTTTACCGGTATTTCCACCACGTGTTCTGCCGCTTCCTGAATAATTTGCCGTGCTCCCATATCC
>WGBF01000270.1 GCA_015494485.1 bacterium
CACGGCAAAGAGTACGAACTACCGGACGTCACCGAAAAACCGCTGGCAGAGGCGGTAGAAATACTGGAAAACGAAGGGTTTCGCCCCATTGTCCACGATAGTGTTTTCAACGAAAATTATCCCCGCGGAACGGTGATTCGCCAGAACCCCATGCCCTATTCCGTGGTGAAGAAAGGGCGCCGGGTGTATTTGGTGGTGAGCCGGGGAACCCGCCCCATTCTGGTGCCCGATTTGGTTGGCAAAACACCCCAGGACGCCGAATTCATTTTGAAAGAAAGCTTTTTGAAAACCGGTAAAGTGTATTACGATTTTTCCCAGAGTTTCCCCAAGGGGGTGGTATTCCGGCAATCCGTTCAACCCGGGGATACGGTCTTACCGGGAACCACGGTGAATATCACGGTGAGTCTTGGCCCGCCGCCGGAAGCAGAGAAACTGCCCAACCTGGTGGGCAAAAGCCTGCTGGTGGCCCGCAAAGAATTGCGCGTGCTGGGCGTGCCGATAAAACGCATCGTGTACCAGTATGAACCCACGCTGGTGCCCGAGACGGTGCTGCATCAGTCTGTACCGGCCGGAACGCCCCTGGTGGATGTGGGCGATGAGGGGGTAACCCTGGTGGTCAGCACCGACCAGAAGCCGGAAGGGGAAGCGGATTCGGGCACCGGGAATGACTAACCGGTCGTTTTACATTCGCAAAATCATTCATGTCATCTGGGGAAGCGGGGTATTGTTTCTGCTGTATGCCCTGCCGCGCCACGCCATATGGCTGCTGGCTATCTGGGCAGTCGGGATGACCATCGCCGATGTGCTGCGATTCTCCTGGCACCCCTGGCAACGCCTGTTTTGTCGTTTGTTCGATGTGCTGTTGAAACCGCGGGAACGACGGCAATTCCCCACCGGCGCCACTTTGCTGGTGTACACTGCCTTCCTGCTTGCAGCGTTATTTGATCAACCGGTGGCCATGGGTGCCATGGCAATTCTAACGTTTGGCGATGCCCTGGCTGCTGTGGTGGGAAAAACAGTGCCGGTGTGGCGGTTCCCCAACGGAAAATCCCTGATGGGCTCCGTTGCCTTTTTTTTAGTGGCGCTGGGCATTTACAGCCATTATTTTAATTTACTCATGGGCCGTGCGGTATTGGCGGCACTTGTGGTTACGATAATTGAGGCCGTAACCCCAACGGTAGCGGAGAATCCGGCAATTGGATTGAGCAGTGCTGTGCTGGGAGGTGTATTTCGGTAGCTGTTGGAATTCAGTATTGCGGTACCCTGTCGATAGGAAAACATACCGGCGGGTGACATGTTGCGCAACCGAACCGGACAGAAAAGGGACGTCCATCATGCGAAAAAATTTTTCGTTCATTCATAAATTGTTCAAAGGAAACAGTTTTTTCCTACCGTCTTTCATGGCCATGTTGGCGATGGTTCAGTTGCTCACGGCGCAGAGCGGGTGGAACCGCTATGCGGGGGAATTTCTGTATCTGGAAACTTCCGCGCGGGTACAGGCATTGGGAGGTGCCGGGGTGGTGCTTCAGCAGGATGTCAGCACCATGAATTACAATCCGGCGGGGTTGTTTGGTGTTTCGCGTCCGCAGGCCACGTTAATGCACGCCTGGCAGTTTGTGGATTTTGTGAATTTCGATTTCGGCGCGCTGGCATTTCGCCTGGATGACCGTCGCGTTCTGGGGATCAGTGTGTCCCGCCTGGGGGTGGAGAACATCCTGGATACCCGGCAGGCGCAGGTCGTTTACGGGGATAGCTGGCGGCTGGACTGGAGCCGGGTGACCCGGTTTTCCACGGCCGATTATGCAGTAACCATTGCGCTGGCGCAGGAAATGCGCTGGCTGGGACGCGTGGGCATTGCCACCCGGTTGCTGTACCGGGATTTTGGCGATGTGCAGGCCTGGGGGATGGGTGTGGATGTGGGCATGCAGCATCCCATCGGCCAAAACGGCATGCTGGGGGTGGTCATTCGCAATGCCACAACCACCGTGGTAAACTGGTCTACCGGTACGCGGGAACTGGTGGCGCC
>WGBF01000271.1 GCA_015494485.1 bacterium
ATCCTGTTCGACTCACGCCGGAAATGAAGCCTCATTACAGCAGCAACTGAACCAATTGAAACAACAATTGGCCAATTCCTACACGCCGGGTTTCGGAGAATTGATGGGAGCCATTCAGGTACACCATGCCAAATTGTGGTTTGCCGGCACCAATCAAAACTGGAAGTTGGCGAAATTTGAAATGCATGAGATTGGTGAAATCCTGGAGGATATTGCCCGATTCCAGGCGCAGCGGGAAGAAACCAAATCGCTGGATATGCTACAGCCGGCGCTAAAAGAGGTGATGGCAGCAATTGAAACACAAAATCCCGGTGCGTTTCGCAAAGCGTACATAAGCCTTACCAATGCCTGTAATGAATGCCATACAGTAACCCATTACGAATTCATCCGGGTGAAAACGCCGGAGCGTCCCCCGTTTGGAAATCAAGACTATTCGGGGACACCGCAATAGGCCATTGAAAAAAGGGTGAGGTAGACATGCTTCCAGAAGAAATTATTTACTTCAAGCCATATTTGATAGCTCAGGTTTAATTCGTTAAAATTAAAAATTATTTACCTTTAAATTATTTATAGATATTTTTTAAAAAAAAGGCCAGGTAAAATGGCGCGGTTCTTTTACATATTATTGTTTGTAGCTGTACTTCTTGGCTGCGAGGGAACGCAGCACAAAGACCAGCCTATTGTTCGCATTTCCCTCAATTCCTCTGACTCATTGAACCAATTGGTTTCTCCTTCACGCTCCAATGAACCGATTAGTCTGGCCATTGCTGCCATGACCTCTCCGAAAGAAACTTATATTTATTATGAAAAGTTGGTAGATTACATTTCACAAAAACTGGGTCAACCCATTCAGTTTAAACAGCGAAAAAGTTACAAGGAGGTAAATGAACTCCTTAAGAAAACGGTAGTGGATATTGCGTTTATTTGTTCCGGTGCTTACGTGAGTGCCCTTCCGGAAGGATATATGGAAATTATTGCCGTTCCCCAAATTAACAATAAGACGTATTATCAGGCTTATGTTATTGTTCATAAGGATTCCCCATATCAACAATTCATTGATTTAAAAAATAAGCGTTTTGCATTAACGGATCCTCTTTCAAATACGGGCTATTATTATCCGTTACGGCGGGTTAAGGAATTGGGGTTTACCCTGGACCGTTTTTTCAGTAAAACTATTTTTACCTATGCCCATGATTATTCCATCCAGGCTGTCGCCCGAAAGTTGGTGGATGGTGCCAGTGTGGATGGGTTAATTTTTGATTATCTGGCAAAGCATAATCCCGCATTGGTTCAGAATATTCGCATTATTGAAAAATCGGAGCCGTTTGGGATGCCGCCGGTGGTTGTTCCCCGCCGGTTGGACCCGCAGTTAAAAGCAAAGTTAAAATCGATTCTGCTTTCGCTTCATAAGGACGCCAAAGGCAAACAAATTTTAGATCAATTGAATATTGACCGTTTTGTACCGGGGGATTCTGTAAATTATCTTGGGGTGCTTAGAAATCAGAGATTAGCTCTTCAATGAAGCGTTTTCATTTACCATTATTCTGGAAATTTACCATTGCCATTGTCACCATTGTTGCGATTTTTGGTTCAATTAATATTATTATTCTTAACAAAAGTATTCGGCGTTCCTTAGGGGAGGAGTCTCAAAAACGGGGTGTTTTTATTGCTCGTCAGTTGGCATCGTTGTCTTTAAATCCGTTACTGTACGAAGATTACATTTCGATTCAAAGCTGGATTGAAGATATTGCCAACATTGATTCTTCTATTGCTTATGTTTTTGTGTGGGATAAACAAAATGATGTTATCATTCATAGTTTTCCCGACCAGGTTCCGATTCGTATTTTGCAAGCGAATCCATTGTCCAACGACCAAAAGGAAAGCGTGCGACTGATTGAAGTTGTGGAACGTCCGAATTGGGTCATTCGGGACATCGCGGTTCCTATTTTAACCCCGGAAATTGGTGTGGTACGGGTTGGCATTCTCGAAAATTCACTCATGGAGAATGTGAACAGTGCTACCCATCGATTAGTAATGATGGTTTTGATTTTTCTGGTTTTTGGTATTTTTGGCGCATTATTTTTTTCTCATGTCATTACACATCCCATTCGTTCCATAAGTGAAATTGCCGAATGCATTGACCTGGACTCCCTTCGCTACAAAAAGCATCCCCGGGTACGGATTCGGGAAAAATTATTTGGTAAGTTTCCCCTGATTTTCCGTGCTACCGATGAATTGGACGTATTAACTGAAAAATTTAATGCCATGATTGAGCGGCTTGAAAATGCGCATCAGGAGCTGGAAGCAGCCTACGCGCAATTGGTGCAATCCGAGAAGCTGGCCTCCCTGGGCACCCTTTCCGCCGGATTGGCGCATGAAATCAATAATCCCATTGCAGGAATACAAAATTGCCTACGGCGGTTAAAACAAAACCCGCAAAATGTTGCGCAAGCCAAAAAGTACCTGGAATTGATGGAAGAGGCCACCAACCGGATTGCCACGGTCGTGCGCAGTTTACTGGATTATGCCCGCCCCCAGGAAATGAATTTTGCGCCAGTTAATATTGAAGAAGTTATTGAAACAGCACTGCTTTTGGTCGCTTACAAACTGGAAAAACACCGTATTGCGATTACAAAGGATATTCCCCCAAATGTGCCAACCATTTATGGGAGTCGACACCACCTGGAACAGGTATTGGTAAATTTATTGCTCAATGCCATTGATGCTATTGAAGAACGGTTTTTGCAATCCCAGGCTGCGTCTAAAAGTATTCATATTGGAGTCAAACATAAACAGAATACGCTGGAAATCTTCCTGAAAGATTCCGGGATTGGAATTCCTCAGGAAAATTTAACGAAAATTTTCGACCCCTTTTATACAACCAAAGAAATTGGCAAAGGAACGGGGATGGGGCTGTCGGTTTGCTACAATATCATTATGGCACATGGGGGAAATATTTCTGTGAGTAGTGAATTGAATCGGGGCACAACGTTTTACATTACGTTACCGCTTTCTCCCCAATTATCCGGCCGGGGCGAAAAATCGGTGCGAAATCAAAAGGTAGGGGATAGGCCATGACCATTTTTGTGGTGGAAGATGAACAGATTCTACGCGTTTCTTTAGTGGATGAATTGACCGATGCCGGATACCAGGCCATTGGGTTTGCTGATGGGAATGAAGCCTGGCGAGCCCTTCAACAACAATCGGCCGATGTCGTGCTGACCGATATGAAAATGCCGGGTATGGACGGTATGACCCTTCTGGAACGAATAAAATCCAAATTCCCCCACATAACAGTTATTATGATGACGGCTTACGGTTCAGTGGATTCTGCCGTGGAAGCCATGAAAAAAGGTGCCTATGATTACCTCACCAAACCGTTTCACAGCGATGAATTGTTACTAATCCTGCAACGTCTAAAAGAACTGCAGTCAATAAAAAAGGAGAATATTCAGCTCAAAAAACAACTTTCCGGGCATTACCCTATTGAAGCGTTTGTTGGGAATAGTCCGGCGGCGCGTCAGATTAAAGAAATGATTCGAACCGTCGCCGCGTCGGATGCTTCCGTATTAATCACCGGCGAAACGGGCACCGGAAAAGAATTGGTGGCCAATATCATCCATTACAACAGCCCCCGGAAGGATAAGCCCCTGGTTAAAGTAAGCTGTGCAATTCTGGCACGGGATGTGTTTGAAAGCGAATTATTTGGACACGAAAAAGGAGCGTTTACCGGCGCCATAAAGGAACGGATTGGCCGTTTTGAACAGGCCAATGGCGGTACCATCTACCTGGATGATATCGATGACATCCCGCTGGAATTGCAGGTTAAGTTACTGCGGGTGCTTCAGGAAAAAGAAATCGAACGGGTAGGGAGCAATCAGCCAATCCCCGTGGATGTGCGGGTTATTGCCTCGACCAAAGCCGATTTACGAAAGCTGATTCAAGAAGGGAAATTTCGGGAGGACTTATATTACCGTCTGAACGTTTTTCCCCTTCACCTCACCCCGTTACGGGAACGCCTGGAAGATATTCCTCTTTTAGTCCGTTACTTTATCGACCAACTGACGGGTGGGCGCCAATTTCAAATTTCACCTCAGGTTATGGAGTGCCTAACGAATTACCATTGGCCTGGCAATGTTCGGGAACTGAAAAATGTGGTGGAACGAATGCTTTTGTTAGCTCGCCAAAATGAAATTCAGCTTGAAATGGTTCCCCTTGAAATCAGTCAACCGGATTATTCTGTTCCGGAAGTATGTTTGGGTAAAATGTCCCTGGATGACATTTTGAATGACATTGAGAAAAAACTCATTCAGGATGCTCTTCGGCAAAGTGCTGGCAATCAAACCAAGGCCGCTGCATTGTTGCAAATTCCACCCTCCACGTTGCGTTCCAAATTAAAAAAGTATGGCCTTTAGGTTCGTTAATCCTAACGCATGAATTAACGCGAAATTTCGCTGCTGCCTCACGAAAATCTGCGGATTTTCAAATAATCCGGATGGTTATCCTCTGGATTTCAGGTGTTTATTTATTTTTTGTAAGTTGCTGGAAATTAATACGTTAATGCTCATTCCTTAGCCCGAAAACCCCCTTCTTAAAATCCTGGCATTGTTCTTGAAAATGAATTATTGACATCAATAAAAGGAGTTGAACATGTTTGGTCTGGGTCCAACGGAAATATTGGTTGTTACCATTGTCATCATTGTGCTGTTTGGCGCCAGGCGGTTGCCTGAAATTGCCCGGAGTTTGGGACGAGGTATTACGGAATTTAAACAAGAGATTCGTTCTCCCTTAACCAAAGAAACTCAACAAATCACAGGAGGCCATCATGAAGTGGATTAAGTACGCAGTTGTTGCCCTACTCAGCATTACCTTTTCTCTGGCGTTTGCTGGCGATAAGCCTGCCGGTAAGTTTAGTGGGTATATGTTTGGTGATTATTACTACATCCTGAAAAATCACAAATCAGAGCTGCAAAAACGCAATGGGTTCTGGTTCCGGCGAATTTATTTTACGTATGACCGCAAACTCAACGACGCCTTTTCCATTCGCTTGCGGTTGGAAATGGCACATCCCGGTGATTTTACGACAAAAGCTACAGCTGTACCATTTGTAAAGGATGCATATTTAAAGTACAAAAGTGGCCAGCACCAGATTATCCTGGGTATTTCCCCAACACCCACCTGGGAACTTATTGAAAAAACGTGGGGGTACCGTTCCGTGGAAAAGACCCCGCTGGATTTACAAAAATTTGGTAGTTCCCGCGATTTCGGTGTTGCCTTCAAGGGTAGCTTGGGAGAAAGTGGTATGGTGAAATACCATCTAATGTTTGCCAATGGAAATAGCAATAAATCGGAAACGGATAAGAGTAAAAAAGTGTTGGGTGCAGTGTCTTTCTACCCCACCACAAATATTATCGTTGAAGTATATGGTGATTACGATGGTTTATTTGATGCGGCCAAGCAATTTACCTTACAGGGTTTTGCTGCATATAAGACAGATAGGATACGACTTGGCCTGCATTATGTTCGGCAAGTCCGCAAAGTAGAAGGCAGTGAAGACCTGGTACTGGATATGGCCTCAGCATTTATCACCGGCCAGATGAGCGAAGCACTGAATTTCTTCCTGCGCGTTGATAAAATGCTGGATCCCAATCCCAAAGGCGATGCCATTGCCTACATCCCGTTTGATCCCACTGCCAAGTCCACCTTCTTTGTTGGTGGTTTGGATTTTACTCCTATTAAAAAAGTGCACTTAATGCCCAATATTGAAGCGGTAGTGTACGAAACGAATGCGGATGGGGTAAAACCGGATTCTGATCTCATTCCTCGGTTAACTTTCTATTACAAATTTTAACGTGGAAGGGGGAAGATCATGAAAGAAAAATCGGATAAACCAGTTCAAACGAAAAATAAACAGGATGTTTCCGTGGAAGAGGCAAAGGCGATGGAAAGCCGCCGGGCATTTTTACGCAAAATCAGTAGTGGTATTTTTGCCTCCCTGTTAATTCCCGGTTTAATGGGGAAAGGTGGGGAAGCGCTTGCTGAAACGGATGTTTCTGTGCCGGAATTACCGGAATTACCCCCACCCCAACCCGATGAAGATATTCTGGTTCGGATGATGCGTGATTTGCAGCGAGCGTTGAAGAAACCGCTGGAAGAACGCCGTTGGAGTATGGTAATTGATTTGCGCAAATGCGTGGGGTGTCACTCCTGTACAATTTCCTGCGTAGCTGAAAATAAACTACCGCCGGGCGTTGTCTATCGCCCGGTTCTGGAAGAAGAAATCGGCACCTATCCAAATGTAAGCATGCGCTTTGTACCCCGCCCCTGTATGCAGTGCGAAGAACCGCCATGCGTGCCGGTGTGTCCAGTACATGCCACATGGAAACGGGCCGATGGTATTGTGGAAATCGATTACGACCTCTGTATTGGTTGCCGGTATTGTATTACCGCATGTCCTTACAGTGCCCGGGTTTTTGATTCCGGACATTATTACACAGAACACATACCGGATGAAACTCCCGCATTTCTGAGCGGCGAGCATGCCCGTGAGTACGAGAAAAAGCCTGCCTTTGACTATGGCAGAATATGGCCACGGGAAGAGGGTGAGTCCCCTATTGGAAATGCCCGGAAATGCCATTTTTGCCTCCACCGGATCGAAAAGGGCCTGTTACCCCAATGCGTGGTGAGTTGTATTGGCAGAGCTACGTTCTTTGGGGATGCCAATGACCCCGAAAGCCTGGTAGCTGAACTCATCGGTAAGCCCAATGTGATGCGCCTGAAAGAAGAAATGGGCACCAAACCCAAAGTCTATTACCTTGTATAAGGAGGGTGTAAAAATGGATAAAAATAAAACCTTCTGGAATAAATTTTTCTGGGCAGTCACCATTGCCGGACTAGTAATTGGCCTTGTCGGGTTATATGACCGACTGGTTTATGGTCATCTTCATGCGGATTACGGTTCATATGTTCCCTGGGGGCTGTGGGTAGCCGGTTATATTTATCTAATCGGTTTGTCCGCAGGAGCCTTTTTGATGTCTGCCCTGGTTTACGTGTTTCGGGTGGAATCATTAAAGAAAATCGGGAAGCTGTCCCTGTTAACGGCACTGGCTACTTTGGTGGGTGCTTTGCTTACCATCTGGCTGGATATTGGCCACATGGGGCGCGCCTGGCGACTCATCCTGGCCACCAATTTTCGCTCCGTTATGGGATGGATGGCCTGGTTGTATTCCGCGTATTTTGTGCTTCTGGTAATTGAACTCTGGTTTGCTACACGGATTGATTTCATTAAAAACAAAAATGCCCCGGGGTTAAAGGGGGCTCTTTGCCGCTTTCTGGCCTTCAATGCTACGGACGACAGTCAAGAAGCCATCGCCCGGGATGCCCGCATTTTGCGTATTTTAGGTAGTATTGGGGTTCCGCTGGCAATTGCCTTTCACGGTTCCGTGGGTGCAATTTTTGGCGTTGTGGGAGCTCGACCCTATTGGCATTCCGGGTTAACGCCTATCATGTTTTTGGTCGGTGCATTATTATCGGGTGGTGCTTTATTGGCGTTTGTCACCGCCATTTGGGGACCAGACAAAGGTTCCGAATCTCATAAAAAAATTGTCATCACCATTGGTCAAATTACCCTGGGATTGTTGTTGTTTGATGTATTGTTGGAATGGGCAGAGTATTCCATTGGTTTATGGAATGCCATTCCCTCAGAAGCCCAGAGTTTAAAATTAATTCTCTTTGGGCCCTATTGGTGGGTATTCTGGATCGTACATCTGGGACTTGGGGTGGTTATTCCGGCTTTATTGCTCATCTTTAAAAAGCATTCGGTTACCTCTATTGCATTTGCGGGTTTTCTGATTGCTTTCACTTTCTTATCGGTGCGATTAAATATAGTTATTCCCGGATTGGCTGTG